>CASEGX010000037.1 GCA_949287505.1 uncultured Spirochaetales bacterium
AGGGTTATTGCTCCGGGGTATATGATTTCAAGTACAGGCCCTGATATCCCTATTATCATCTCAAGTCCTGCGTTCGCAATCACTGCAGATATCACAGCAAAGATGAAGATCCATCTCTTTCTTGAGATTCTCGGATAGAGTGAAGTGAAATATTCACCGCATGAGGACAGCAGTCCTACGGATGTGTTGAAGCATGCAATCACGAAGATCATTGCAATGAGGATTCTTCCATAAGATGCCGAGATATATGCAACTGCTCCTGAAAGGATGTCTGCACCTGTGGACGGGTTATTGGTAAATAGCTCGGCTTTCGTTCCGATAAAGGCGAGGATGGAGTATACAGCAAGGAGGATGATGCCTCCACCGAGCGAGGCAGTGATCCCTTCCCGGTCTTTTTCCTTTCCTGTCTTTCCCAGTGCTTCAAGGTTCAGCGTCAGGACCGTTCCGAAAACAAGTCCTGCGATGGCATCCATTGTCTGGTAGCCTTCTGTGAATCCTTTTGCAAAAGGAGATCGGGCATACTCGGCTGATGAGGGAGTATAGACAGAGGGGGCAGTGCATAGCCCTGCAAAAAGGACTGCGATCAGGACAAGGAGCATTGGAGCAAGTATTCTTCCAAGTGTCTTCGTAAGCCTTTCCGGATGCAGTGCGATGATTCCTGCCAGCGCAAAGAAGAGGGCAGAATACAGAGCACTGAATATGACTGACTGGTTTCCTGCAGCTTCCCCAACCATTGCGAAACTTGTACTTGCTGTGCGTGGAATTGCAAGGCATGGTCCTATGGAGAGATATATCACTATTGTGAAGATACGGCTGAAAACAGGATGGATGCGGTTTCCGATTCTTTCAAGGGAACCGCTTTTCCCGATAGCGATAAGGGAGAGAACCGGAAAGCCTATTGCTGTGAGTGCAAAGCCTATGAACGATGGTATGATGTTCTCTCCTGCACTGTAGGCAAGAAAAACGGGGAATATGAGATTACCGGCTCCGAAAAACATGGCAAAAACAGTAAAAGCGAGCTGTAACCGTTCCTTTATCTTTGTCATATGCATATTATATAGCTGATGACAGAAAAGCTCATTATGGAAGATGAAAAGAAAGATAAAAAGGAAGACGAAGAGATTATCTATGGTTCATGGTCTCCCGATGATGGCGTTGTTCTTGAGTGGATGGGCAGGGCAGAAGGGCTTTCAGATGAGCAATGATAAGGGGACCCGCAGGTCCCCTCTGAATCAGCAGTCTATGCCTTTTGCTTCTCTTATCGATGAAGCCATCAGGCGGATTGCGTTGATATTTATGAAGCCCTTGCAGTCAATCGGATGATAGCCGCCGGCTTTGTCCATGGATCCCAGATCCTCGTTGTACAGTGAGCATCCTGATTGGATACCTGCATTGATGACATTGCCCTTGTAAAGAGCTACAGTTGCCGTTCCTGTGACAAACTTCTGGCTTTCATCGAAAAGGGCAGTGAGCATGTTGAATTCAGGAGCACCCCAGTATCCATTGTATATAAGCTCTGCATACTTCGGTGAGAGCATGTCTCTCAGATGCATTGCTTCCTTGTCCATCGTGAGGCCTTCAAGATTGTGGTGAGCCTTCCAGAGGATTTCGCAGCCCGGTGTCTCGTATACGCCGCGGCTCTTGATTCCGATGAACCTGTTCTCCACCATGTCGACTCTTCCGATTGCGTTATCGTGACCCATCTTGTTCAGATAGAGGATCATCTCAACAGGATCCGTGACAACAGTACCATCGTCTTCATTCTTGATGCTGAGAGGAATTCCATCCTTGAATGAGATGGTGAGGATAGTCTCTTTGTCGTTTGCCTTTTCCGGTGAGAGGGTGAGAGAGTAGACATCCTCCGGGCATCTCTTCGATGGATCCTCAAGGATTCCTGCCTCATGGGAGATATGAATGAGGTTCTCGTCTTCACTGTATGGTTTCTTTGTAGTTGCCTTTACAGGGATTCCGTTCTCTTCAGCATACTTGAGCATATCACTTCTGCCTTCGAACTGGTTGAGCCATTCCTCATCCTTCCATGGGCTGATGATCTTCACGTCAGGCATGTTCATGTAGTATCCGAATTCGAACCTTACCTGGTCATTGCCTTTTCCTGTCGCGCCATGAGCGACATACTTTGTGCCTTCCTTCTTTGCAATCTCTATATGCCTTTTGGCTATGATCGGCCTTGCAAGGGAGGTGCCGAGCATGTATGTGCCTTCATATATGGTATTTGCCTTGAGGGCAGGGAAAATATAATCAGTTACAAGAGGTTTCTTAAGATCCTCGATATATACCTTTGAGGCACCTGTTGCATATGCCTTCTCCTCTACAGCCTTGAAGTCTTCCTTCTGGCCGACATCTGCCACATAGGCAATTACATCGAAGCCCTTGTTAGCGAGCCATTTGAGAATGACTGATGTATCCAGTCCGCCAGAATATGCAAGAATGACTTTCTCTTTCATTTGTTTTTCTCCTGATGGCTGTAATTATGCATATTCATAAAATATTATCAAGGGATTTGTGCATATTTATTCAATAAATCCGTAAAAAAGAATTCGATATGCATATTGGATGAATGATTTGTCGGTGAAAAAAACGTCCCCAGCGGCTCTGCCCACTGGGGATTCGCGCCCCGGACTCTCTCCGTGGACGGCTATGGCAGTCCCTCTTCTAGGCAACCTGGCAGTGCCATTTAAGCCACTGATTATTAAATAACATGAGGTTTTTGTTTTGTAAATACAGATTTGCTAAGAAATGACATGAAAATTATATTGGTTTATCGATGACAGTTGAAAATAAGCACACTATTCTTTAAATTCAGAGTATGATCGGTTTCTTCATTAAGAAAGCATTTTTTGATGGCTGGGATAATCTTATCGGCCTCGTGCTGTTTAATATCGGATACATCGTTTCGATGTTCGTTCTCTTCTGGCTCTCCATGACTGCAGGCCAGAACAACTGGGTCATAGGATATGGTGCTCTCATCCTTTCCATCATACTGGTTTCAATACTGATGGGAGGAACTGCTGCCGTAACTCATAATTATTCAAATTACCAGCATGATGCCTGGGCTGCATTCAGAAATGGAGTAAAGAGGAATATAAGGCATTCTCTTCTTTTCTCCCTTATTCTCATCCTCTTCTTTGCCAACCTTTTTCTTATAATCCCGTTCTATGCAAGCTTCGGCTCTATTCCGGGATACATAATTGCAGTAATCCTCATCTGGGTTGAGGTCATAATCCTTTTTTCCCTTCCGTACTATTTCCCTCTTATGAATCTTCTTCCAGGTGACAGGGCTTTCAAGACTGCGAAGAAGTGTCTGCTGATTGTCGGTGGAAACATGGGTTTCACTCTTTTCTATCTTCTTTACAGCATCTTCTGTCTTGCGGTTTCCGCATTCACAATGGGTATTGTTCCAGGTCTTACCGGAATGCAGCTTGCCGCGCAGGATGCGATGAAGCTTCTGATGTACAAGTATGATTATCTTGAAGAGAATCCAGATGCTGATATGAAGCATATTCCATGGGATGATCTTCTTTATGATGAGAAGGAAAAGGTCGGGCCTCGTTCTCTCAAGTCCATGATTTTCCCCTGGAAGTACTGATGAAAGAGATAGAGATAAAGGCAAGAGTCCCGGAGATGGAGAGAATAAAGGAATTCTTCGAGACTCATTACGGAGAAGGGCATCCGGTTCATAAGAGCGACCATTATTTCCGCCGTCCTGGAGAGAGGGTACAGGCTCTCCGGATCAGGAGGTTTAATGGCAATGTCGAGCTGACGACGAAGAAAACCTCTGTCGATAGGAACGGAGAGAGTAATGAAGAATATGAATTCAGAGCCCTGCCTGATCAGGAAGAGGCCGCTGTGTCCTTCTTCCATGCTCTCGGTTATGAGGATTTCTTCATAAAGAAGAAAGATGGTTATGAGTGGATGGCAGGAAGGTCGCATGTCGAGCTCCTTTCTGTAAACAGCCTCGGATGGTTTCTTGAAATAGAGATACTCCTGCCTTTTGATGCAGACCGGTGTGAGGAGGAAAAAGCGAGAGAGGAGATTGCCTCTCTCATTGCCCGTGCAGGGCTTGATGAGAGCGATTACGAATCCCGCTCATACCGTGAGATGATACTGGAGAGTGAAAATGGAATTCAGAGCTAGCCATATACTTGTCAAGGATCAGGCGACAGCTGAGAAGCTTTATGAGAGAGTGAAGAAAGGGGAGAGCTTTGAATCCCTTGCAAGGCAGTATTCCACTTGTCCTTCAAAATCCAAAGGCGGAGACCTCGGATGGTTCTCAGAAGGCCAGATGGTAGCACCTTTTGAGAATGCTGTGCGAAGGATGTCCACAGGATCCATCTCGAAACCGGTACGCACCCAGTTCGGGTATCATATCATCCGTAAGACAGGAGCCAGAGGTTGAAAAACGTAGATATATACACCGATGGTGCCTGTTCTGGAAACCCCGGCCCGGGAGGCTGGGGCGCAATACTGCGGTATATGGATACAGAGAAGGAGATATCAGGGGGAGAGGCAATGACGACAAACAACCGTATGGAGCTTCTTGCCGCCATAGAATCGCTTTCCCTTTTAAAGGAGCCTTGTGCTGTCAATCTCTATTCAGATTCGAAATATCTTGTTGATTCCGTCTCAAAGGGGTGGCTCTACTCCTGGGAGAAGATGGGGTTTGTCAAAAAAGGCAAGAGTGTTCCGAATACAGATCTCTGGAAGCGTCTTCTTGCTCTTATCAGAACACACAGCGTGAATTTCATCTGGGTCAAGGGGCATGCAGAGAACCCTTGCAACAACCGCTGTGATGAGATGGCTGTGAAGGAGTGGAAGAGAATCAAGGG
>CASEGX010000038.1 GCA_949287505.1 uncultured Spirochaetales bacterium
GATGCGAATGTTCTGATCAATGCCAATGCTTTTTCCTTGTTTGTCATAATCTAATCCTCCAAATTCTTTTGTTGTAACCATTATGATTTCATCTACAACAGGAAAGATATTCCACCTTTGATGTAATGTCAATAGTTACAACTTAAATTTCGAAATTCTTTTCAGTGCATGCCGATGTGATGTGCAATAACATCGAGGCCTTGGATGTGTATAGGAATGGTTGCTTTAACACCTATCTCTTGAGACTTTGTGAAGTGCATGCTGTCGGGCTGTGCTTTTCAGACTCCGGTCAATGAAATAAATTATAGCCACAAGGAGAAAATGAAATGAGCAATTACACAAAGATCGGTAAGGTGGAAGGAGCAAGAACGGAGCTTCATGACAGGCTTGGCCTTACAGGAGCGGAAATCAGCGTGAACACGCTTCCTGCAGGGGCTTCTGTTCCTTTTGTACATGCACATAAGGCAAATGAGGAGATATATTTCATCCTCTCAGGAAAGGGTAAGGTGATAGTGGATGGTGAAGATGTTGATCTTAACGAAGGTGATTGGATCAGGATCGCTCCAGCAGGAAAGAGGCAGTTCTTCGCATCCTCAGATAGCCCGATAAGCTACATCTGCATCCAGGTCAAGGCAGGCTCGCTTGGTGCCTATACTGCTGATGATGCAATCTGAATGACGATACGGCTTGCATAAAGGAAAGAGGATTATACTTGGAGGTTTTCTCATCAATGGCATAAAAAAGTTTTTTCGCGTTTGCCATAATCATATTTCTTGACAGTGATATCGGAAAAAGTATATCCCATTAGCCATAAGGCAAAGGCGCTTTGGAGAAAGAATCCAAGGCGCCTTTTCTATATTTTTATACCTTCATACACAAAGGGGTGTGCAGAGAGCTTCAGAAACTCAATGTATACCCTTTTCTTATGAGTGGCGTAAGGAGGACTGGGATGTATTCAGCAACAGATGTCATCTGGGTACTGGTCAGTGCGATTCTTGTATTCTTCATGCAGGCAGGATTCGCACTCTGTGAAGCGGGACTCACAAGGGCAAAGAACACAGGAAACATACTTATGAAGAATATGATGGATTTCTGTATCGGAGTCCCATGCTACTGGCTTATCGGCTTCGGAATCATGTTTGCTGGGGCAGGGCCGTTGATTGGCGGTTTTGATCCGCTTATCCGTGGCAGCTATGATTTCGGAACATTACCGACTTGGTGCTATGCGATCTTCCAGACTGTGTTCTGCGCAACAGCCGCAACAATTGTTTCTGGGTCTATGGCTGAACGGACAAACTTCAAGGCATACTGTATTTACAGTGCTGCAATCAGCCTGATTGTCTATCCGATATCAGGACATTGGATCTGGGGCGGCGGATGGCTCTCATCCCTTGGTTTCCATGATTTTGCAGGCTCAACCTGTGTTCATATGGTCGGAGGATTAATTGCCTGTCTGGGTGCCGCACTCCTTGGCCCGCGCATCGGAAAATACGATAAGAATGGCAAGGCGAGGGCAATTCCTGGCCACAACCTGACAGCTATGGCACTCGGTGTCTTCATCCTCTGGTTCTGCTGGTTCGGTTTCAATGGCGGTTCCACTGTTGCCATGAGCACCGATGATGATATGGAGCTTGCCTCTCTTGTAATGTTCAACACCAATCTTGCAGCTGCAGTGGCAACAGTCGTTGCTATGATCTTCACATGGCTGCGCTATGGCAAGCCTGATGTATCAATGACATTCAATGCAGCTCTTGCTGGACTTGTTGCCATAACAGCTTCATGTGATTGTGTTACACCAGTCGGAGCTTTCTTCATCGGGCTTGTAGCAGGATTCCTGGTTGTTCTGTCTGTTGAGTTCTTCGATAATATCGTGAAGATCGATGATCCAGTTGGTGCTGTATCAGTACATATGGTAAACGGAATCTGGGGGACTCTCGCTGTAGGACTCTTCAGCAATGGCGGTGATGGAATCGCTCCTGGTTTGTTTTATGGTGGAGGACTGCATCAGCTTGGAATACAGGTTTTGGGCGTTGTCTCAGTTGCTGCATATGTTCTCATCATAATGTTCATTGTCTTCAAGATCATCGATAAGACCGTAGGTCTGAGAGTGCCAGCTTCTGTGGAGATTGATGGACTTGATATGCACGAGCATGGACTTGCTTCCGCGTATTCCGGTTTCGCAATCAATGATATAACCGGGCTTGATATGGAAGTGAACGAGAATACAGATCTTGGCGAGGACAATTATGAGAAGGCATCATCAGCGCAGATAGGTGCTGCGGTCAAGGTTTCTGAGAAAAAGACAATAGTGGATGGTGTGTATGACACAGGAATGCATAAAGTAAGCATAATCTGCAGACTGTCCAGGTTCGATGCTCTCAAGACAGCACTTAATGCCCTTGGCGTAACTGGTATCACAATGACGCAGGTCATGGGCTGTGGTATACAGAAAGGTGCAGGGGAGAAGTATCGTGGAGCCGAGATTGATGTCAATCTTATTCCTAAAGTGAAGGTCGAGGTTGTTGTCAGTAAGATTCCCGTCGATTCTGTCATAGAAGCTGCGAAGAAGGCTTTGTATACGGGTCATATCGGAGACGGAAAGATCTTTGTCTACAATGTGACAAGGGTAGTCAAGGTCAGAACCGGGGAAGAGGATTATGCAGCCTTGCAGGACGTAGAGTGAAAAATGCAGGAGGCGGAGCACCATATTCCGCCTCCTTATCTGCTCAGGCTTCATGCTGGATGTGGATTAGATTTGATATATTCCCGCTAGTGGCAATCAGAGTATCAGCATCGCAGATTCTGATATTTCTGTATGTCCCCGACCATCTTTTGCCGTTTCTGTATCAAACGTTATTTACAAAGGGAGTCTTTATGAAAAGGACGTTTTTTATTGAAGCTACGTATGCTGCTGGATTGATTGCATTTGCATTGGGAACAGCATTTATGGCGCGGGATGATTTCGGTATGTCGATGGTTGTCGCACCTGCCCTTATGATTTATCTGAAGGTATCTTAATATATGTCATGGTTTACTGTCTGTATACCTCCTGAAGCTTACGAGCTGTTTGTAAAGGAAATATCCTCGGAGTATGGGGGCGACATCAGACGACAAAGACAGTCTATGATTGCAGCAGCTGTTTCATCGCCGTCGTTATGACATTCCTTTTCTTTGGGTTATGGCATTTCGAATGTGTAAAGCGGAGGGCGGTGCTTTGTGCTCTTGCGAATGGCTGCCTGATCGGGAAGTGCAGCGGATGGCTTGGAATGTGATGCCTTCGGTTTCAACAGGAATTCCGTATAAGACTAGGCGCGGCTGCCGCCAGCTTAATGACAAGCAGCCCCTGTAGAAAATGGGTTCATGCATTCATCTGTGCATTTTCCTGCAAGATTCTCTACATTCTCTGGGGTGGCCAGGTATGTAGATCCTGCATGTGTCCTGTTCACTATCGTACAAGCCTGCCCGGATTATCGAGAAGAGGACAGGGCCTCAGATGGTTACAGGTGAAATGAGTAACCTGCCGCATTCCTTTGAACACAGAGACAATCGCACGCTGTGTAATTAATCTCGACATAAGATTGCCTTCCGCCTCTATAGCAGAAACGATGAGCTTCATGCATGAAAAGAAATGGAAAGCGGTCTTTAATCATTGCTTTCTGAATACGTGCGTATCCACGCCCTCAATCTCCAGAAGCTTTATCTTCCTGTCTAGGCCCCCGGCGTATCCTGTGAGGCTTTCATTGGAACCGATCACACGATGGCATGGGATGATGATGGATATCCTATTATGGCCTACGGCCCCTCCAACAGCTCTTGCTGATATCCGTCTGCCTTCTTTTCCAGCTATCATGCTGGCTATTTCCCCATAGGACATAGTCTTCCCATATGGAATCGTACGCATGATATCGGAGACCTCCCTGTGGAAATCTGATCCTGTGATATGGAGGGATGGGGTGAAATCCGGTCTACTGCCGGAGAAATAGATATCGAGCCATCTCTTTGTCTCTGATAATACAGGTGTTTCCTTTTCCTCGTGGTTCTCGTCCAGATGCAGTGCAAAATAGCGCTGTCCTTCAAACCAGAGGCCTGTAAGACCTTCATCATCTGCAGCGAGAAGCATCCTGCCCAAGGGTGAGATATAGTAGCTGATATACTCCACCGGCTTTCTCCTTTATCATTAATGATATCCTAAATTTACTTTTATATGCAGGAAATTACCTAATACATTGGATTGCAAATGCTGTTTCCAGTCAGACAAGCATGATCCGTATACCGTAAAATGTGATAACCACTCCGCATATTATATTTATCATTCTGAGTATCTTCGGCGTGAAATGCCTGCTTGTCAGCGATATGGCGGATGATAGACAGAGAAACCACATGCAGGAGGCACTTGCAACCCCTGTTATGAAAGGGACTATACCATGTTCCGGCAGTGATGCATGGAATGCGCCGAGCATCATCGTTCCATCGATTATCGCCTGCGGATTAAGCCATGTTACAGCGAATGCGGAGGAGATTATCCTAGGGATGGATGTGCCTGCTGATCTGCTGCCGATCTCTGCGCTTTTTGAGAGTATTAGCCTGATTCCGATGAATATGATCACAACGCTTCCTGCTGCGGATATCACCATTCTGAGCCAGCTGTATCGCTCCATCGCTGAGCCGATGCCAAAGAAGCAGGCGAGGGCAAGCGATACATCGAAGAATATCACGATAATAGCGGTGATTATTGCGCGGGGCAGCTTTTCCTTTAGCGCGGAATTGATCACGAATATATTCTGGATGCCTATCGGGGCGACATATGCCAGGCCGAGCGTCAGCCCCTGGATGAAGAAGCGCATAGCAAGAATGTATCAGACAAGGATGCCTCAGTGAAGTCTCATGTGCGGATCCTTACCATAAGCTTCGTGACATGATCCTTCTCCTCTTTTGCCACAATCGGGGATATCGAGAGCTCCTCGTATATCTCTCCCTCCGGCTCCAGATGGCTGCCATCAAGAGCAGAGAAGAATTTACTGTAGAATGTGGAGAGATTATCAAGTGGGCCAGAGAAGAACATATAGGCATATTTCCCCCTCGGGATGATACTGCCCGATGGTTTTGCATATGTGGCATAGACCTCTCTGCAGATGCCTCCAAGGTATTTCCTTGCTTCATCCAGATGCACTACGCTTCCCATTGTGATTATTGCCTTGCAGTCGGCTTTGGCCATGAGTCTGCTGTATGCATCCTGCCAGTTGTCATCATCGGTCATGATGCCTTCCTTGTTCTTTATGGATTCGGTTATCACCGGGGTATCATCCAGATCGGAGAAATAGAGCACTTCCTTCTCTGAGTCCATGGCTTCCTCGACCGATGACCTGATTGCTCCAACAATCTCGAGAAGTGCATTGCATTCGTCTATCTTCTTCAATATGCTCTTCGCCTCATTCTCCAGAAGGGACAGGAATGACGGTGCGTCCATATTCCCTATGACATCCTTGATTGAGGCAAGAGGGATGCCCAGATCCTTGAGCGTGAGAATCGTGTCGAGCTCATTGAGCTGGGCGGGCGAATAGCAGCGATAGCCATTGCTTTTCCTCCTTGCAGGTGAGAACAGCCCGATTCTGTCATAGAAAAGGAGAGTGTCCTTCTTTATTGAGAAGAATGATGCGACCTGCTGAGGTGTGTAGTAGATGGAGTCATCGATTTTCATATCGATAGTATACCGCTTGACTATGGAGTTAACTCAATAGTTTTGAATGGAATCATCATGAGTTCAGAACAAGCATTCTTTCTGGAAACAAAACCATCCCGGCTTTTCTTCCGGGCCGCTATCCCCGGCGCTGTTGGGATGATAGCATCGAATATATATTTCTCCCTCGAGATGCTTCTTGTGGGACGCTTTCTAGGGCAGACCGCTTTCGCAGGTGGAAATCTTGCTATGCCTCTGCTTCTTATCGCATACGCTGTCGCTGATATGATAGCAGTCGGATCCTCAATCGGCATTGCCCTGCGTCTTGGCGAGGGAAGGCGGGAAGAGGCGGACAGGATCTTTACTGCGGCTGTGATATCCGCATCGGTACTTGGAACGTTTGCCGCAGTCCTGCTTACAGCAACTGGTCCTTTCTTCTTCCGTCTCATGGGAGCGGATGCTGCATTGACGAAAGAGGCCATGACATACCTCGGGGTCTATACGATCTTCATGCCTCTTACCTGTCTTGTCTTCGTCTTCGATAATTACCTCAGGATATGTGGCAGAGTCCGTTTCTCAATGGCAATGAATATAGTCCTGGCATTGCTCTGCCTGTCTCTGGAATTCATATTCCTCTATGTATTCAGACTGGGAATCGGATTCGCGGCGCTTGGCACAAGCCTTGGTATGTCCATAACATGCATAATCTGCATGCTTCCATTCATACGAGGGAAGATGTCCCTGCGCTTTGTCAGGCTGCGTTTCTCAATGAACGTGCTTAAGGAGATCTTCACACAGGGACTTCCGAGCTTCCTGAACAATATGTCAGGCAGGATCACTTCTATATTGATGAATACTCTTCTTCTCCATCTCGGAGGCGGGATGGCTGTCTCGATCTATGGCGTATTCATGAACATAGACAGCATCATCGTTCCGGGAATGTATGGAGTCTTTGATTCCCTCCAGCCAGCAATTGGATACAACTGGGGAGCCGGAAGGAAGGAGAGGACCGCAAGAATTGCCCGTTGCTGTGTGATTGCTCTTGCGGTCATGTGCCTTGTGTTCACAGCTCTCTTGGAGCTGTTCCCTGGTCAGATATTCTCCCTTTTCCTTGAGAGCGGCCAGGATGAGCTGCAGCTTGCTGTCCATGCAATAAGCATCATGGGACTGACATATCTTGTGCGCTGGATAAGCTATTCCTGCCAGTCTTTCTCATCTGCAATAGGGAACAACAGGGAGGCAACTGTCCTTTCCATATGCAACGCGCTGCTCTTTCCAATGCTGATGATGTTCATTCTCAGAGGAACTGGTCTTGAAGGACTTTGGTTTGTGACGCCATCCGCTGCTGTGCTGACTTCGATTGCCGCTGCCGTAATCTATGCTCTGCAGATAAGGAAAATCCTTAGATGATGGCAGCTTTCCTGCAATTATTCCTCTTTGCGGCTGAGGGGATTATCTCTTCATGGAAGAAGTAATTCACAACGATGGGAGGC
>CASEGX010000039.1 GCA_949287505.1 uncultured Spirochaetales bacterium
ACACTTACCTCAATCTGTTTGGTGACAGCCTCTCAGGGGAATTAAGAAGTGAAATCATCAACAAAACTGTAGAACTTGATAACAAACCAGGTTTTGAAGCATTGCTCAGGCATTGGCCTGATCTTATCAAAGCAGTAAGGATCTATCCAACTTCAGATATGGAAATTCTGGACAAGATGTTTGCAAGCGATGTTCTCGTCCCTGGTACAGATGAATCGTTTGATGCGTTTAACGAATTCATTGAAAGAGATTGTGAATACATTGACGGGAAAATACTCCTCAGGATTCTTCATAACTCATATCTTTCAAGGACAGACCGTGAATCCAACAAGATTACACTATCGAGAATAATCAGGCATACAAGCTCTTCTCCAGAGGAGCTGCAGGAACTGCATCGCTTCATTCCATCACCTGAGTATATAAACATTCAGGACATCAACGGACGTACAGCTTTGCATTATGCAGCAATGCAGCATTTGCCTCTTGAAGTTATACAGGAGCTTATAGGACGGGGCGCAGATCCTGCCATATCAGATAATGACGGAAACAATCTCCTGCATTACATTGCAAAATATTACGCTCAGGAAGACTATGAGGCCTGCACAAAACTCCTTCCTGAAGAATTCCAATCTGCCAGGAACAATGATGGAGAAACGCCAGGAGATGTATTCACAGCCTATGAAAGGAACATTTTCCTTTAGCTTCCAATGTGTTTTATCTGTATAAGAATCTGTACATTCATGGCTCTATCATAGGGCCATGAACAATGAAATAGGAAAGTTTTATCTTGATGGAATCGGTCCAGAAGAGTTTACGGAAGACTTCATCAGGGAAGCCCTGGCAATAGGAATAAGATGCGATAATGTTGACCTTGTCAGGAAGGCAGCAGGGAAAGGATTACTTCATGGCAGCTTCTATGGATATTGCTCTCCACTGGAATTTGCCATTAAGGAGATGGCTTCAGCCGAAGTAATCAAAGCACTGGTAGAAGCCGGATATGAACTGTCCAAACCCTGCCATGATCTTACGCCATTCGATGGATCTCCCCAAAAGCTTGCCGAGCTATGGATGGAGACGACAGGGAACACAAAAGAAGAAGTCTTGCTGATTCTTGCTGCAGATATCTCCTACTTCTTCCATGTGATAAAGACTGATTGTTCATGCTACAGGATCCCGTATGATGTGGATTCCGAAGATAAGCACAAGCCAAGCTTCTGGAACTATCTTGATGAATGGCTGTCTGAATTCATCAGGTTTCTGGCAGATGAAGGCAAATCCGAGATAATGGACTCCTGCTTCTGCAGATGTACCATCGAAAATGTTGAATTGAAGGGAGCGTTTGTCACTCTTTTTGAATTGCTCGGTCAAACATTCAGCAACGAGGACCTCCGCTGGTTCATCAATATTGCTGTCAGCTGTGATAACGAATACGCATTCGAGAAGCTAGTCGGGCACTACCCTTTCCTGAAAAAGGAAGTTGATTTCTACCCATCATCCAGCAAGAGGATCCTCTCAGCTATCTTTGATGCTGGCCTTCTGGTTCCAGGAACCGATGAAGGATTCAAGGCGTTCATCCATCGCATTGCATTTGGAGAGATCGATAAGGAATTTCTGGCAGCCATTGTGCACCCATCATATGCAACACGCACCGCGGAAAAAGGAAAAACATCGTTGATGTATGCAATAGAGAACGAGGATTTCCCTGTCGAGCTGTATAAGCTCCTCATTACATCCTCCGATGATGTCAACATGCAGGATGAAGATGGCAGGACTGCGCTGCATTACATGGCAAAGACCGATTATCCTGAATGC
>CASEGX010000040.1 GCA_949287505.1 uncultured Spirochaetales bacterium
GTAACCGGCAAGGATATCTGAACCGAATGCATTCACTACGCTCTGCACAAGCATCATGCCGATGGAGATTGTGGACTGCTGCAGTATTGAGGGAATTGCAATACCTGCCATTTCAGGAAAGAGAGCAAAAGAGAATGGCTTTCCTTCCCTCCCCACATACCGCGAGACCGTCTTCAGGAGGATAAGAAATGAAAGGAGTGCAGATACCGCCTGAGAAAACAGTGTTGCCCAGGCAGCTCCGGCAACACCCATGCCGAAATTGCACACGGCGACAATATCCAGGATGACATTCAGAACAGATGAGAAGATGAGAAGGCAGAGAGGAATTCCAGACTTTCCAAGGGAATTGAAGATGGATGAGAGGATATTGTACATGAAAAGAAAAGGAAGGCCGAGAAAGTATATGCGGAGATAAAGCACAGCATCCTGAAATATATTCTCCGGTGTATTAAGCCATCCCATGATTCCCGGAGCAAGGAAATAACCGAAGAACGCGAGGATGATGGAAAGAATGAGAAATGATAAAAGCGCTGTTGAAATGCTTTCCTTCATCATCCGGTAATTGCCTGAACCGAAAGCCCTGCTTGTGATGACAGTCGCTCCGGCACCTCCTCCGATAGCAACCGCGATGAATACCGCAGTGAGAGAATACGAGGCACCAACTGCTGCAAGTGCATTCTCACCGACAAAACGCCCTACGATAACAGAGTCTGCCATCGTGTAAAGCTGCTGGAAGAGATTTCCAAACATCATTGGAAGCGAAAACAGCAGTATCGCCCGGAAAGGATTGTCAGTTATGAGATAGTCATCCTTTCCCAGCTGCTTCTTCATACTTCTTCCTGAAACTCCATATTAGGATAGATTCTTTCCATACGCTCGTCAGGGAATCTGCCGTCAATGAACCTCTCCAGGGCATTATCAGCCGCTTTTCCTTCAACTCGCTCTGACCATCTGAAAACTGCAAACGCAGAGACCGAGGAATTGAAAATCATGAACACGAGGAGGATCCAGACAAGGGCCTTTCCTATCCTGTTTGGTATTTTCAGCACCAAGACAGAGAACCGTGGATAGACGGACTTGATCCAGAAGACTCCTAAAAAGCCCCAGAAAACCGAATAGAGAAGGCATATTCTGCCATTTATGTTCAGTGGAAGCGCTGAATAATCCCAGCTCGTCGAGCCGAAAAGCATCTCCTGAAAGAACGAACATGCATATTCCACAACGCTTCCGGTGACAAATCCGCCAATGAAAGAGTAAACGGCGGACCTGTTTCTGTAGCTATACAGCACCAGAGAAAGACATAGAGCCCCTACTCCATACACAAGGTTAAAAGGGCCATATACAAGGCCTGAACGGCCCTCGAAGTAACCGTGACGGACAAAGCACCACAGAAGCTCGATAATGACGCCTGCAAAGGAGCCGACAAACAGGATAAGAAAGAGCTTGTAACCATTAAGGCCTCTGGCAAAATGACGTGTTTTCTCCTCCTGATAGTCTATAGTACCATTTGCAGGGGCTCTGGATATGATGAATCCTTTTTTCTGGCTATTGATTGTATCTTTCATGCGGGCCTTAAGCTCATCGCTTGCATCCGAGAGGAATCTTGCCCAGTCTCTGGCAGCCTCGCATTCACTGTCCAGATTATCAATTGTCTGCTGTATGTTCTTGTAAAGCTTCTTCTGCTCCTTATCGCCAAGAGAATCGATGTTGGCAAGTTCAAAGTAAAAGGAATTGAGTTTATCCTGTGTCTTTTTCTCTTTTGGTGATGGATCCTTTGTCATGGACTCATCATAGCATTACTTGACCCCAATGCCCATCCGCGAAACCAAGCCGGCAATTCTCATTTTCAGATCCGGAGCGCTTGCTGTTCCTCTTTCTTCTGGACAATACATGCGCTCAATTGATAGACTTCAAAAAATTCAAATCAGCTGTAGGAGGGATTTATCATGGCTGAACGTTATCTTGATTGCCTCGGAGAGGCATGTCCAGTACCTCTCATGAAGACTCAGAAAGAGCTTGAGAGTATGCAGAAGGGAGACATCCTCGTTGTCGGAATTGATCATACATGTGCTATGAAGAATGTACCAGATTGGGCTCGTAGCCAGGGATACAATGTTGACATCGATGAAGTCGGCGAAGGCGAATGGGAAGTAACAATCGAGAAGTAAGGATTGAAAATGGAAGAGCAGAAGAACCCAACACTTTATGAAAGACTCCTGAAGATTGAATGGTCTTACTATACAGGAGCTGTAATGATCACAATCCTTGCTCTCTGCCTTGCGCTTTTCAGCGGAACATGGGGGGCATCTGGTCCGTTCTTCACATGGTTCGGCAAGTTTGTAGGCCTTTTCGGAATCGATACAAACAGCTGGGCTATCTACAACGGAAGTCTTGAAGGATACAAATTCTTCGGAAACCAGGCATCAATGACAGACATAGGGCTCCTGCTTGGTGCTCTTATCTCATGTCTTCTTGCCGCGCAGTGGAAGATCAGGAAGATCAAGCACTGGAAGCAGGTTGCAGCTGCCGTCATCGGTGGTCTCTGCATGGGTTTCGGTGCAAAGATTGCAGGTGGATGTAACATCGGAGCTCTTTTCTCCTCACTGCCACAGTTCAATCTCTCAGGATGGATCTTCCTTCTTTTCGTATTCCTTGGCGCAACAGCTGGCGGAAGACTTCTCAGGAATTTCTTCGAGACACCTGTAAGCAACAAGAGACCGAACAGGAAGCGCCTCACAGCAGAGCAGAGAAAGCAGAGAAGAATGATTCAGATCGCTCTCGGCGTGGTTCTGACAGCAGTTGTTGTCATCGTAAGCTTTGTGGTTGCTCCTAGCTATCCTAAGGCTCCTGGCATCATCTTTGTCGGTATCGGACTGGGATATGTGATGCAGCGTTCAAGATTCTGCTTCACTGCAGCATATCGTGATCCTGGTCTTACAGGAGAGACAAAACTCACACGTGCCGTCATAGTCGCACTCGCACTTTCCACAATCCTTTACTTCGGTATTCAGGCTTCAAAATACGGAATCGACCTTGCAGGACTTGAATCCACACCGGGAGGGACCGTGAACCTTGCTCTTGTGATCGGTTCATTCATATTCGGAATCGGAGCTGTTCTTGCAGGAGGATGTGCAAGCGGTACATTCGTGAGAATGGGAGAAGGATATCTCCAGAACTACATTGCATTCGTTTTCTTTGCATGCGGTTCCGCACTCGGAGAGGTCTTCAACCTCGCAACAAAGGGAACATTCGTAAAAGCAGGTTCTCCGGTATACCTTCCTGAGGTTTTCGGAGGCATGATGCCTGCCCTCTTCATCCAGCTTCTTGCACTTCTTGCACTCTGGATCCTCGCATACTGGTGGGAACAGAAGAAGATTGCCGAGAGGAATGCTCAGAGCAACTGAGGATCATATGGAAAAAAGAATCGAAGAATATGATGTTGCCGTAATCGGTGGAGGCGCTGCTGGCATGACAGCAGCCCTCTATGCTGGGCGTGCAAGACTGAAGACAATACTGATTGAGAAATCTCTCATCGGCGGTCTGGCAACCTATACAAGCGAGATTGAGAACTATCCAGGCTTTCCTGAGGGTATAGACGGGACAGAGCTCATGAAGCTCATGGACAAGCAGTTCAGGAAATTCGGAGTCAAAGTCAAGCTTACCGATGTTAAGAGCGTTGAAGATAAGCAGAGCTACAAGGTTGTCTCGACATTCCGCACCGATTACCACGTAAAAGCTGTTGTAATCGCAACTGGTGGACGTCCACGTCTCACAGGTGCAAAGAACGAAGAAAAGTTCTGTGACAAGGGCATCTCATTCTGTGCAACATGCGACGCCGCACGTTATACAGGCAAGAAGGTCATGGTCATCGGCTCAGGAGATGCAGCAATTGAAGAAGGAATGTTCCTTACAAAATTCGCAACCGAGGTGCTTGTCTCCGTCATACATGATGAAGGTGTGATGGATGCAAATGAAGTTGCCAGGGAAAAAGCTCTCAAGAACGAGAAGATGAAGTTCCTCTGGAATACTGCTGTTGATTCATTCGAAGGCGATGAGCTTCTCAAGACCGTGGTCCTGAAAAACCTGAAAACAGGAGAACTGATGCCGGTTGATGTCGATGGCTGTTTCCTTTTCATCGGGTATCTTCCCAATACAGGAATCTTCAAGGATCTCATCAATCTTGATAACCGTGGCTATATCCTCACAAACGAGGATATGGAGACAAATGTTCCTGGAATTTTCGCTGCAGGCGATGTAAGGCACAAGACACTCCGTCAGGTTTCAACAAGTGTCGGAGATGGTGCGGTTGCAGGTTATATGGCAGAGCGTTATGTAGATGAAATAAACACTCTCAAGAACGGTATTCTCCGTGAAGGAACCGTCCTCTGCTATTTCTATAATGCAGCAGAAGCAAATGACAGGAATTGTCTTACTCTTGTCGAGGATTATGCTGAAAAGAACAAGGACAGGCTTGCTCTTGAGGTCATAGATGTCTATAAGAGTGACAAACTACAGAAAATGCTTGGAGCTCCAGATGTACCATCAGTAATGGTATTCAGGAATGGAGAGAAGATATTCTCTGCCCCATTTGCAGATTCTGTATTTGCCGAGATAGACAATCTCTGAGTAAAACACGGAATGTTCACGAAAGAGACTGTAATTGCAGTCTCTTTTTTGATTAGTACACCTTTCATTGTCTTTCAAATACACACAACCATGATCACATCGCCCCTTTACACCTGCAATTATTTGGCATAGCATTTTGTGAGTGAGGTTCACATGTTTTCAGAAAAAACAGACAAGAATGTAAAAAATCCTCATCCTCTGTTAATGGGGGGGGGTATTAAAGTCGTAGGGATCACGGTCCTTCTTTCAGTATTTTTCCTGATTGCGTCCTGCAAGCAATATGTCTATGTACCCATTGGAAACCCTGACAAAGATCAGACTGGAACTGCTATAGATTATCATATCGATTCCGATGGAAGAGTATGGGAAATCGAATATGACAAAGCGTCGGGAACATTCTCAGAAAACAAGACAGACTGGTATTATGCTACACCAGATACCGCACAGGATATTCTCGACAGGCTCCAGAGCAATGAGAATATCTATTTCGGGGAAGGAGAATACTCTGAGAAATTAGAGATCAGGCCGACAAAATCAACATCCACAGCATACAAGAATGATGTGCAGGTTGATATCAATGCACTGGAAATGACAGGATCTTATACTTATGTCAGGAATATTACGAATTCTACATTTCTAGCAGACGATAATGCGGAGTTCTCCGGATCTCTTTTTGCAAAGGTAACACATATATATTCGGAAGAGGACGAAGTAAACTATGATCCTGTCAGGAACATCGATTGTATAAGCACAACGACATCATTCTATTCCAGAATCAATCTTGAGAATATAACAATTGATAATTTCCACTTCAATGGCGAGAAATCAGGTATAGATTTCGGGTATTATGAAGAAGCAGCTATAAACAATCTGACTATAAGAAACTGCACATTCACTGACAATGATGCTGATAGAACCCCTGAAAGCGGTGGAATTGCCGCAATACATATGAATGCAGACAATAATGGAAAATACAATAATATAACTGTTGAGAACTGCATAATCGAAAGATGTTATCAGGGAATCTACCTGCAGTGTGTTAACGGGGCAACAATAAATGATTGCAAATTCACTGATACAGAGCACAATGCTGTTGCAATCCAATCCAGCACTGAAAACTTCTCCGGGAAAATATGTATCGAAGATAACGAAATGACCGATATCCATGACAGGGCAATCAGATTCGGAAAAGGTGAAAATGCAGAAATCCACATTCTGCATAACACCATAAATAATTCAGGCGATGGAGAAAGTCTTGTTCTTTCAGAAATATTGCAGAATTCAGAATATGAACAAATTGGCAATACCTATGATGGAAGACCTATCACAGACAAAGAACTGGAATCAGCAATACTGATATCAGTAACCAAACCCGAGTGATTTTCAGCATTCAACATATTCAAAAGGAAGGCTCCCAGGACATCTCTCCGGGAGCTTTCTCTTTGTCATTCACAAAAAAAGATTAATCATCCGGCCCTGAACAACATTGGATTGATTGATAAATCTCAGTCTGCTATTGCAGTTGAAAGATATCTGTCTCCTCCATCGGGGAAAATCACGACTATTGTCTTTCCTTTATTCTCTTCCTTCAGAGCTTCATCAATTGCAGCTTTAAGTGCAGCTCCTGATGATATTCCGACCAGTATGCCCTCACTTCTACCCATCATACGTGCACATCTGAACGCTTCATCATCGCTTACAGTTACAATTGAATTGTAAACAGATGTATCGAGAACAGCTGGAACAAATCCGGCTCCTATTCCTTGGATCTTGTGTGCACCGGCTTTCCCTCCAGAAAGAACAGGAGAGGATTCCGGCTCAACTCCGATTATCTTAATGCCTGGGAGCTTCTCTTTCAGATATCTTCCTGCACCGGTGATTGTTCCGCCTGTTCCAATGGCCGAAACAAAGATGTCTACATTTCCATCCGTATCCTCATATATTTCGGGACCTGTCCATTCGTAGTGTGCTTTTGCATTTGACGGGTTATCAAACTGGGAGGGAATAAAGCTTCCTGGAATTGATGCGGCAAGCTCTTCAGCTTTCTCTATGGCACCTTTCATTCCTTTCTTCCCATCTGTAAGAACAAGTTCTGCACCATATGCCTTCATCATTCTCCGCCTTTCTTCAGACATTGTTTCCGGCATGACGATAATCACTCTGTAACCCAGAGGAATTGCTATAGAGGCAAGCCCAATCCCGGTATTACCCGAAGTCGGTTCTATGATGGTTGCCCCTTTCTTAAGCCTTCCATCCTTCTCCGCATCTTCTATCATCATCAATGCAGCTCTATCCTTAGCTGATCCTGCAGGATTGAAGCTTTCAAGCTTCGCAAGGATTCTTGCCTTGAGTGAAAGCTGTGCCTCAATTCTCGTAAGTTCCAGAATAGGAGTTCTGCCTATTAATTCGATTCCTGATTTATATACTCTCATTTCTTCCTTCTCGGACGCACCTTTATTTCAGGCAGTGCTGTGATCACAACAGAATCTGCAGGAATATTGTCTTTTATCCACGCATTTGATGCGATTATAGTATCATGGCCTATGGTTATATCCCCAAGAATTGTAGCATTCGCATATATTGTTACATTATCTTCAATCGTGGGATGCCTCTTTGCACCTTCCAGTATTGCACCACAGCCTTTTTTGGGTATTGAAAGTGCACCAAGCGTCACTCCCTGATAGAGTTTCACATTGTTTCCAATGATCGTCGTCTCCCCGATGACAACACCTGTTCCATGGTCAATGAAGAAACTTTCCCCAATTTCCGCTCCGGGATGTATATCAATTCCTGTTCTGGAATGAATTGCCTCATTCATCATTCTGGGAATAAGAGGAATATCTTTCTTATAGAGTATATGCGCAACTCTATGTACAGCGAGTGTTCTTATAGCCGGATAGCATATTATGACTTCATGAAGACCTCTTGCAGCAGGATCCCCATCAAAACCAGCTTCAGCATCCAGCTTTAACAGTCTTCTTATCTCTGGAAGACTCCTTGCTATTTCATGAACAGCTTCCTGGCTTTCCTCTTTGATATCCTCAATGCTCCTCTCAGGATTCTCATACTTGATCGCCTTTGCTATCGTGTCATTCAGAAGCATGAGAGCTGTTTCAAGATTTTCTTTTACAGCTATTCTAAGACTTTCAGGATCTTCAGAGACGTATTCACCCGGGAAAAACAATGATAGTAATGTACGCTCCAGCCTCTCGATATCCTTCATCTTGGGAAGAGACGAAGAATCCCTGAGAGTAGATGTCCTATGCATCCTGGAGAAAGAATCAAGATAGGAATTTAGAATGCTTTCTGAATCAAACATATGGTGATTATTATTCCAACTACATATCTCTTGCAATATTCAGCAAATACTATGAAGAAAAATGAGGCAAATAATATAATGGCTGAATCTTTCTTCCGAACTGCCTTAACCTTGCCTCTCCTGCTACACTTTCATTCATCCATCACTATTTGCAAGAATCAAAGTGCGTACAAGACCCTTTGATAAATATCTTTTCTATACCAAGATTATCTGAGAAAACCATCTTCTTACAACGAGGAATGAAATCTCTTTCTCATCATATACAAGTAGGATGGCAACACAATCAAATCGGCACCTATCCATGCAAGCGGAGAGGAAAAAACAACGCCTGCATACCCTATAGCATTTCCAAGCAATATAGAAGATGAACAACGTGCAAGGAGCTCTATAATGCATGCAACAAACGGTGCAACGGAATTCCCAATGGACTGAACACTTGTCCTATATACGCACAATAGTCCAAGCATCGGGTGAAGCACTCCATCCCACGCTAACGCTTAGAGGATGGAGCTTCCGGCTTCGACGCAGAACGCTTCCGTGCCTCATATGAGGCACCAAAGTCTGACATCCGCTCCACCGGAGTACGAGTCCCTTCCAGACTCATGCAGATTATTTCATGCTCACCTGCAAGAAGCAGTGTTTCCGCAGCCTTCACATCACGATCCTCAGTGTATCCGCATCCACATGCGAATATCCTGTCTGAAAGCGTGATGTCTTCTTTCAGGACTCCGCATCGCGGGCACATCTTCGTCGACGGGAAGAAGCGGTCGATTATGAGAACGTTCGGATTGGATTGGAGCTTCCTTTTCAGCGTGCCTAGTGCCGAGTTCTGTACCTGCTTCCCGAAGAGCCCCTTA
>CASEGX010000041.1 GCA_949287505.1 uncultured Spirochaetales bacterium
ATCGACTTCAGATGCCGGCCAGAAATAATGCATCGCATTCTGGCTCATCTCGAGACCTGATACAGCAACACCTCCTGCATTGGCGGCCTTGCCGGGAGCAAAGAGTATATGGTTGCTGCGGAAAAGCGAGACAGCGTCTGCAGTACAGCCCATATTGGAGGTCTCGACAACATACTTCACCCCATTGGCAATGAGCATCTCGGCATCCTCTTTTCCAAGCTCATTCTGGATAGCGCAAGGGAACGCGAGATCCACCGGCACCTCCCATGGCTTCTTTCCTGGAATGAACCGGGCGCCGAAGCGGGCTGCATATGGTTTCACAATGTCATTGTTGCTTGCCCTCAGCTGAAGCATGTATGCCCATTTTTCCGGAGTGTTTATGCCATCCTCGTCATAGATATAACCATCCGGCCCTGATATCGTGACAACCTTCGCGCCAAGCTGTGATGCTTTCATAACAGCGCCCCATGCTACATTTCCGAAACCGGAGACCGCAACGCGCTTTCCTTGCATCTCCTCCCCGTTTTCATGAAGCATATTCTCGGCAAAGTACATCGTTCCATAGCCAGTCGCTTCCGGCCTGACTCTGGAGCCGCCCCATCCAAAGCCCTTTCCTGTAAGGACTCCGGTGTTTTCACTCTTGATACGCTTGTACTGACCATAGAGAAAACCGATTTCCCTTGCCCCCACTCCGATATCTCCAGCAGGCACATCCGTGTCAGGTCCGATATATTTATAAAGCTCTGTCATGAAAGATCTGCAGAAACGGAGAATCTCCGCGTCCGATCTTCCCTTCGGAGAGAAGTCAGAGCCGCCCTTTCCACCTCCCATAGGAAGCGTTGTGAGAGCATTCTTGAAAGTCTGCTCGAAAGCGAGGAACTTCATTGTCCCCTCAGTTACGGAGGCATGGAACCTGAGTCCTCCCTTATATGGTCCGAGTGCGTTATTGAACTGAACACGGTATCCTCTGTTCACCCTTATGTTCCCATCATCATCCTCCCATTCAACCTTGAATGAGATGACTCTGTCTGGTTCGGTGATCCGTTCAAGCACCTTGTTGCGGAGATAGCGGGGATTATCATTGACTGTATCAATTACAGATTCCACAACCTCCCTTACGGCCTGTATGAATTCCGGTTCAGCCGGATTCCTGCGTTCGATGTCATTCATGAAATCATCTAATCTGTACACAGCATCCTCCGCTTTCAGATTAAGACAGGGTATTCCATCCGTCAACAGAAATATACAGCAGAAAATCTCATCCAATATTATGTATACATAAAAATATTAAGAAATTATTAAGTTAATCTGCGGAACTTCAAATAGAGAATCCAGTGGTCATAAACCATCCATGTTCCTTTCCTTTTATGTTATACTCAGACCATGAAGACAATAGACAAAGCATATGCAGCCGCTTTGATTCTCCTGGCTGCAGAACTTGCAGTAATGATCATATCAATACTTTCCAGACCTCTTTCTGATATGTATCTCAGGGTCTGGGGTATCGTAATGCTCGTGACGGCAGCTGCCGCTCTCTGCTGCTTCATCATGAAAATGAAGGAAAAAAGGAAAGGAAACTGATGTATCTCCTTGACCAGACATGGCTTCCATTTGCAAACCTGATGCTACGGCATGTCTACAGCGTCCTACTCATCTGCTCAGACTATGACAGATTCATGATAGAAGAGGATGGAAGGGTCGAAGAGGAGCTATACAAAGAATACACAGCACTGGGGCTATCAAGTCCGCCGAAGATCACGCATGTATCAACGGAAGAGATGGCACTCTCCATGATAGACAACCAGCAGTTCGATCTCGTCATATCGATGCTTGATCTGGGAACAAACAGGGTTGAAGGCCTAGCAAAAGCCATCAAGGAAAGAAAGCCATCAATGCCGATCATAGCCCTCTCCCCTTCCCCCGACCACCGAAAGGCAAAGGAACTGAGAGGTGAGAACTGTCCATACATAGACTACCTCTTCTACTGGCAGGGAAACGCAGCCCTGTTTCTTGCTATGGTCAAACTGATTGAGGACAGGATGAATGTTGAGCATGACACAAATGAGGCAGATGTCCAGGTCATCATACTCATAGAGGATTCTGTGAGATTCATATCATCCTTCCTGCCGCAGATGTATCTCTGCCTGATCAGGCAGAACAGGCTTTCCATACTCGAAGCACTGAATGACTGGGGCAAGACTCTAAGAATGAGGGGAAGACCGAAAATCCTCCTTGCAGGAGATTACCAGGAAGCCTGGGATCTCTACTCGAAGTACAGACAGAACATCCTTGGAATCATATCGGACATAAACTTTCCATCTCCAGAGGGCTCGGAAGGTTCCGGATTACGGCTTGCCTCCAGAATAAGGGAGGACAATAAGGAAGTCCCGATACTCATCCAGAGCACCGAGGAAAAGAACAGAAAGGATGCAGAGGCCCTTGGCGCGGCATTTTTATGGAAGCTCTCCCCTTCCATACTGCAGGAACTGGAGGAGCATTTCCTCAAATACTACAATTTCGGACCGTTTATATTCATAGATCCGAAGACTGGAAAAGAGATATCAAGAGCGAATACGATGAAGGAAGTACAGGAGACACTCAAGGACCTTCCTCTCGACTCGTTCAGATACCATTCAAAACGCAATGATTTCTCCCGCTGGCTCCGGGCGCAGTCACTTTACATGCTGGCGGCAAAGATAAAGAACATCAATGTCGACACCGGGCTCAGCGACAGGGAAGTGCGGGATCTTCTCTATACGACCATAAAGGAGTACAGAAGCGAACGCACCAGAGGTGTCATTGCAGAGTTCACACCATCCTCCTATGACGAGACTGTGCTCTTTGCCCGTATCGGGAAAGGCTCTTTGGGAGGAAAGGGAAGAGGCCTTGCTTTCATAGCAATGGAAATGAAGGCGAACGGGATACGCTCACTCTACCCTTCGATTTATCTTTCAATTCCAAGGACCATCGTCATCACAACAGAGCTCTTCGATGCCTTCATGGAAGAAAATGGTTTTTCCTGCCAGGATTTCCAGGATGGAGAGGACAGCGAGATTCTCCGCACATTCCTTTCGGCAAAGATGCCGGAAGGTCTCACAGAGGATCTGAAAGCCATACTGGGCATCATAAAGAAACCTCTTTCCATAAGGTCATCGTCCCTTCTTGAGGACTCTCATTTCCAGCCATTTGCCGGGGTCTATCAGACTTCCATGATTTCCAACAGAGGAAGTGACGCAGAAAGGCTTGAAGAGCTTGTGAAATCCGTGAAGACGGTCTGGGCCTCCACATACTTCAGCACGGCACGTGAATATCTGAAAAGTACATTGCACTCTCCTGAAGAGGAGAAGATGGCCGTGATCATACAGCAGGTGACAGGATCCGAGCACGGGGATTACTGGTACCCGAATATCTCAGGTGTGGCAAGATCGCTAAATTACTACCCCATTCCAGGCCAGAAGGCAGAAGACGGGGTCGGCATGCTTTCTTTCGGGCTTGGAAAGACAATCGTGGATGAGGGAACAGCGCTTCGTTTCTGTCCTGCAAAACCGAGAATGCCCTCCGATTCACTTTCTGGAGAATCCTCAGTGCAGGATACATTCTATGCCCTTTCCCTTAAAGGCCGGTTTGATCCGGAAACCAATTCAGATAATCTTGTACAGCTTCCGATCGATAAGGAAATAGAAAGATACCCTCAGGCTTTCCGTGGCATAACCTCGACGCTTGACCCGTATACAGGAACGCTTTCCGAATCCGTCAGAGCAGAGGGCATGAAGATGCTCACCTTCAACGGAATCCTGAAATACGAGACAATACCGCTTGCAAAAGCCGTGAGCGACATGCTCCAGCTCGGGACAAATGCAATGGCAGAGCCTGTAGAGATTGAGTTTGCTGTCAATACAGAGCATGAAGGACGGCCTGATTTCTCAATTCTCCAGATACGCCCGATATCAGGAACATCAGGGTATACCGATGTCCCGATAACAAAGGACGACATAGATTCAGCACTGGTCTATGCCGAAAAGGTCATGGGCAACGGCATTGTGGATGACGTGAGGGAAATCATAACGATAAAACCGGATGCCTTTGACCGGAAGAAAATGATTGAGATGGCACATGAGCTTGAGATACTCAACAAGGAAGCGGAGGGGCCGTATGTCCTTATCGCCGCAGGGCGTCTGGGATCTTCTGACAGGTGGCTCGGGATTCCATCAACATGGTCGCAGATATCAAAGGCTCACGTGATTGTCGAGACAGGACTGAAAGAACTCCAGGTAGAGCCTAGCCAGGGCACCCATTTCTTCCAGAACATGACATCACTGGGCTGTATTTATCTTACAATCAATCCTCTCTTCAATGACGGGATATTCCGGTATGACGAGATCGCGAAGCTTCCTCTGATAAAGGAAACGGAGCATTTTCTTGCCGTGAAAACCCCAAATCCGCTTGAGATCAAGGCAAACGGGATAGAAAGCAAGGCCATAATCAGGCTTTCTCATTCCACTGCGGATACAAAGTAATCCCAGAGAGATGAATGCGGAGGAGGAGCTGTCACATCGACCTTCTCCTTCCTTACAGGATGGATGAATGATATATGCCGTGCATGGAGGCATATACCACCATCCGGATTTGAACGCTGCGCTCCGTATTTCAGATCACCTTTTATATGAATACCGATAGCTGCAAGCTGCGCCCTGATCTGATGATGCCGCCCTGTATGAAGGTCTATCTCAAGAAGATGATAGTTATCCGAGGAAGCAAGAAGACGATATGAGAGCTTTGCGATCTTTGCCCCTTTCTTTTCCTTCTGCGCTGCGATGCTCTTGTTCGAGTCCGAGCTTCTTGAAATATAGTGGACAAGCTCTCCTTCCCTCTTCTCTGGAGCCTTATCAACAATTGCCCAGTAGGTCTTTCTCACATCAGAGGTGCGGAAAAGGGCAGTCATCCTTGAAAGCGCCTTATCTGTCTTGCAATAGACGACTATGCCCGAAGTCGGCCTGTCCAGACGATGCGGTATTCCGATAAACACATTGCCGGGCTTGTTGTATGTTTCCTTCAGATAAGCCTTGACATCATCTGCAAGCGTCCTGTCTCCAGTCTCATCTCCCTGAACAAGCTCTCCCGGAAGCTTGTTCACGATTATAAGATGATTATCCTCGTAGAGAATCCTGTCATTTATCATTTTCAAGTCCATCAAGAAGCGAAGGCTGTTCCTTCTCCTCGGTCGTGGAAGTGTCCTTTGTCTGCCTCAGGGAAAGCGACTGAAGTTCCTTTCCTGTCAGCTTCTGGCCTGCAGCGTTAGGAGACTTGTAGATCGGGAAGTCCGAGAAGCGCGCAGTATCTTCCATGATCTTATAGCCGTATCCAGGCTTGAACTTCATCGTGATGATGGCAGAAGGCCAGAGAGACATCTTCTTCACCTTCGCCTTCTCTCCGGAGACAACGGAATACATCTTGTCTGTCGTGAATGCGGAGATATGGAATCTCTTTATCTGGTAGACATTCTTATCCCTGATCCTGTCGCGGTAGATTACGGTGAACACTTCCTTGGAGATGATGTCCTTGTCTCCATAATTGATATAGAAAAGACCCTCCGTTCCGATAAAGACCTTATCCTGTACATTCACAACCCTGTACTCACCGTTGTTCTTCATGTAGAAGACCTTATCGTAAGGGCTTACCTTCAGCAGGGATTCTCCTGTTTTGATATTTGTACCGAGGTATCCTGTTTCCTGATCGTATCTGATATCCATATTCCGGACAGCGACCTGACGCACGTTCAGGGTCTCGAATGAGGAGATTTCCGTCTTGCGTCTGAAGAGATCTTTATCCAGCATGCCCTCAAGCTCTGTCAGATAATTCTCCGCATACTCCGTGATATGTTCAAGGTTGTACTCTATCCTCTCCATGTCTGCATGGATCTCTGAGATCTCCGCCTTGTTCTTCTCGATATCAAAGAGGCTTATGCGCCTGATAGGAATCTTCAGAAGCCTGTCTATATCATCATCTGTAAGCGGTTCCCCTCCAAGCTCGCTTTCAAAAGGAACGAATCCCTCAACAATGGTTGCCTTCACGGCCTCCGAGGTCCTTTCTGTCTCTATGCGTTTATAGATCCTCTCCTCAATGAAGATACGCTCAAGCGTTCTTGCTCTGAGTCGTTCAAGAAGATGCTTCTTGTCATTCTCAAGCTCTGCTGTAAGGACCTCCACAAGATGCTTGGCATGGAAGCGTATCATCTTCGTTATCGGCATTGCCTTTGGAAGACCGTCCACAATGACAAGGGGATTCACTGATATCTTCTTCTCGCAGTCTGTGGCAGCATAAAGGACATCGACCATATCCTCAGAGTAAACACCACGCTGCCAGCAGATCTCTATCTGGGCTTTCTCCGCGGTATAATCGCTTATCGAGGCTATCTTGAGTCTTCCTGTCGCATTTGCTTTCTCAATTGATGCGATCATGGCATCGCTTGTGACACCATATGGGAGCTCCTCTATGACAAGCTTTTTCGGATCTGTCGCATTCAGCTTCGCCCTTACAGCAACCTTTCCAAGCCCATCATTATATTCAGACACATCCATGATTCCGCCACCCGGAAAATCTGGATAAAGCCTGAACTTCTCACCTTTCAGAGCTTTCTTTTCAGCCTCGAGCACCTCAAAGAGGTTATGAGGAAGAATCGACGTGGACATTCCTACCGCAATTCCCATTGTACCTTGCACTACAACTACAGGAATCTTTGCAGGAAACAGCACCGGCTCCTTGTTTCTTCCATCATAGGAATCAACATATTCCGTTATTTCAGGGTTATACAGGACCTTCTTGGCAAACGGCTTCAGGCGGCATTCGATGTACCTTGCCGCAGCAGCACCGTCTCCGGTAAGGAAGTTTCCGTAGTTACCCTGCTTTTCTATGAACAGCTCTGAATTGGCGAGATTGACAAGAGCTTCGTAGATTGAGGAGTCTCCATGCGGATGGTACTTCATCGCAGCACCAACTACATTCGCGACTTTCATGAAGCGCCCGTCGTCCATCTCGAAAAGCGTGTGCATGATGCGGCGCTGTACTGGCTTGAAGCCATCAACAAGATCGGGAATTGCCCTGTCCCTGACTACATATGATGCATATTCAAGAAAATAGTTACGATAAAGTTTATCAGCCTGTGACATTCAGAAGATTCTCCATGATAAACTCCTTTCTCTGAGGAGTGTTGTCCCCCATATAGAACTCCATTTTATTCCTGATATCCTTTATCGAGGTTATGGTGACAGGCAGGAGCTTTATATCCTCGCTTATGAAACGTCTGAATTCCTTCGGGCTTATCTCTCCAAGTCCTTTGAATCTCGTGACCTCAGCACCCTTGATTCTTTTCATTGCCTCATCTCTCTCAGCTTCTGTATAGCAATACTCCGTGACAGCTTTATTGCGTACACGGAAAAGAGGAGTCTCAAGAATGAAAAGCTTTCCGGATGTGACGACTTCCTCGAAGTACGTGAGGAAGAATGTCATGAGAAGAATACGGATATGGAAACCGTCGGTATCGGCATCGGTTGCGATGACAACCTTCGAATACCTTATGTCATCAATGCCATTCTCAATGCCGAGAGCCACCATGATATTGTAAAGCTCCTCATGTTTATAGAGCTCTGTACGTTTATAACCCTGAACATTGAATGGTTTTCCACGGAGGGCAAACACAGCCTGTGTATTGGCATCCCTTATATTCGACAGCGTTCCGGCAGCACTGTCTCCCTCTGTAAGGAAAATCATGGACTCCTCAGCTTCCTTTCTGTGAGCCGCTGGTGCGTTATTGATATGATAGCGGCAATCCCTGAGCTTCGGAATGTGGACAGCTGTCTTCTTTGCCCTTTCCTTGGAATTGTTCCTGACTTCCTGCTCTTCCTTGTGGACTTTCTCATTTGTAGAGACTTTCTCCTGAAGCCCCTGAGCCTTAGCCTTGTCCTTCATGAGAGCATCCATCACGGCTTCCTTGACTTCCGTGACTATCCAGGCACGGACCTCCGTAGAACCGAGCTTGTTCTTTGTCTGGCTCTCGAATACAGGATTCTGCATCTTGATGGCGACTGCGGCGACTATTCCATCCCTTATCTCAGGAGCCTGCCAGCTTTTCCTGTAAAACTCGTTGATGCCTTTCAGCACACCTTCCTTGAAAGCTGCAAGGTGCGTGCCTCCATCTGCCGTGTTCTGCCCATTGACGTATGAGAAATAATTCTCGCCATAACCGGATGTATGGGTAAAGGCAAATTCAAGATGCTCATTGCGGAAATGAATGGCAGGATACAGGCCATCATCACCGATGACCTTCGAAAGGAGATCAAGAAGACCGCTGCGGCTTCTCAGTATCTTCTTGTTGTACTCTATGGTAAGGCCCGTATTGAGATATGCATAGCTCCAGAGCCGGTCAGTGATGAACTCATCATTGAACTGGTAATCCACGAAAATGGATGGATCTGGCGTAAATGACACAAGAGTTCCATCGGGTTCTGCTGTTGTCCCCTCGTTCTTTTTCTTAAGCTTTCCTTTGACAAACCAGGCTTCAACGAATTTTCCCTCTCTGAAGGATTTAACGTAGAACTCAGAAGAGAGCGCATTGACAGCCTTTGTTCCAACACCGTTGAGACCAACGGAGAACTGGAAGGCCTCGTTATCATATTTTGCACCAGTGTTGATGACGGAAACACACTCGACAACCTTTCCAAGCGGTATTCCGCGGCCATAGTCCCTGACCGTGACTGAGCCATTGAGAACGGTAACCTCAATCTTCGATCCATGTTTCATTATGAATTCGTCAATTGAGTTATCAACAACTTCCTTAAGCAGTATATAGATGCCGTCATCGGGATGGGAGCCATTCCCAAGCCGTCCAATGTACATGCCAGGGCGAAGCCTTATATGTTCAAGGGAAGACAGCGATTTGATATTTTTTTCATCATACGCCATAGCTAATAGTATAAAGCAGAATGCAGAAAATCTGCAATTGCTGTGAATATATGAAAAAAGGCGCCAGCAGAAAGCCAGCGCCATGCGTTTTCAGAAAGCCTTATCTGAGTTTCCAGGCTATATCATTAAGGAAAAGCTCCTTCTCAAGGGATTCGACAGTAGTATCCTTCGTGATATGCACGAATTCTATTCCCATGATCTCTGCCCAGTCCTTCATCTGCTCTGCAGTGACGTCGTAGCTGAGGACCGTATGATGCGCTCCTCCTGCGATTATCCAGCATTCGATACCTGTCTCGAGATCCGGCATTGCCTGCCACATCACTCTCGCGACAGGAAGATTGGGCATCGGCATGATGGGTTTGACACAATGTATGTCCTGGCATATCAGGCGGAGCCTTCCTCCCATATCAACAAGTGATACGACTATTGCATCTCCTTCCTTTCCCTCAAACACAAGCCGTGCAGGATCTTCCCTGTCTCCGATTCCCAGCGGATGGACTTCGATTCTCGGTCTTGAGGAAGCAACGCTCGGACAGACTTCAAGCATATGTGCGCCCAGACTGTATTTTGCTCCTGGGACAAGATTATATGTATAATCCTCCATGAAAGCGGAAGCACCGTTACCATCCTTTCCCATTCTCTTCATGATTGCTGTCATAGCACTGACTTTCCAGTCTCCCTCTCCGCCATATCCATAGCCCTGAGCCATAAGGTGCTGAGATGCGAGTCCTGGAAGCTGCTTCATGCCATAGAGATCCTGGAATGTGTTGGAGAAAGCTGAGCAACCTTCCGCATCCATCATCTTCTTCATGGCTATCTCTTCTCTCGCCTGATAGCGCACTGTCTCGATGTCATCGGTCGCGAAATCATAGGAAGCATGATATGTGTCCATGAGCTCATCGATTTCTGCCTCAGTAACACTATCCATAACCTCAACAAGCTTTCCAACAGGCCATGTATTAACCTGCCATCCGAGCTTGATCTGAACCTCTACCTTATCTCCTTCTGTTACGGCAACCTCTCTCATGTTGTCTCCGAATCTCATCACGCGGAGGCTTCTTGAGAAAGCAGCACCAACAGCTGTTCTCATCCATGCACCGAGCCTTTCCTGGACACTCTTCTCCTTCCAGTATCCGGCAATGACCTTTCTTGGCTTTCTGAGACGGGCGGAGATGAAGCCATGCTCTCTGTCACCATGTGCTGCCTGATTGAGGTTCATGAAATCCATATCGATCTCTTCGTTCGGTATCTCCATGTTGTACTGAGTTGCGAAATGGCAATATGGTTTCTGAAGAAGCTCCAGTCCGTTTATCCACATCTTGGACGGGCTGAATGTATGGCACCATGTAACGACGCCTGCACAATTATCATCATAATTCGCAGCCTTCATCACATTCGTAATCTCTTCATTTGTCTTGGCTGTTACTTTGTACACAAGAGGATAAGGAAGGGCCTTTGAGAGCTCTGCTGCCATCTCCTCTGCTCTTTTCGCAACTGTATCAAGAACCTCAGGTCCATACAGAAACTGTGAACCGACAACGAACCAGAATTCATAATTTCTCATAAAATATTCTCCTTTTTTGCTTTCCTGCTGTTTTTCCTGAGAAGAACAACCAGCCAGACGGCAAGGAACATACAGATCATTGCCGCAACGGTTATATTATCACCAGGCATCAACATTGCTGGACCTAGAAACAGATTAAGCCATCTTCTCTCTGAAAATCAACGAAATAAGATAGTCTGGTTTCATGTGAGTTCTCTCATTTTGTAATATTCGATGTACTAAAGGAGAAAGCGTTTCATTCATAGTCATTGAAGGGGATCTCAACCTAAGAGCAAGATGATGAAAAAACGGAGCCGAAGCTCCGTCTCTCACGTTCCAGAAGTGAATCTTGAAAGGAAATCCCTCGTCCTCGGACTCTTCGGACTGGAGAATATGTCTCCAGGGCTTCCCTCCTCCTCTATCCTTCCATCAGCCATATATATGACGCGGTTGGATACATCACGGGCAAATGCCATCTCGTGCGTGACAACAAGCATTGTCATGCCCGTTTCCGCAAGATCCTTCATAACATCCAGAACCTCACCTACCATCTCAGGGTCAAGAGCAGAAGTCGGCTCGTCGAAAAGAAGGACCTCTGGATCCATTGCAAGGGCACGTGCGATGGCAACGCGCTGTTTCTGCCCTCCGGAAAGCTGTCTTGGCTTTGCCTTTATGTACTGTGCCATACCGACTTTCGAAAGGTATTCCATAGCCTTGCTCTCTGCTTCACTCTTGCTTCTTTTGAGAACATGTGTCTGACCAATCATGCAGTTGTCGAGAACTGTGTAGTTATTGAAAAGATTGAATGACTGGAAGACCATTCCGACTTTCGTGCGGTATTTGTCCTCATCGACCTCTCCGGTAAGTATGTTCTTGCCATGGAACAGAATCTTTCCTCCTGTCGCCTCTTCAAGCATGTTGATGCAGCGGAGAAGCGTGGACTTTCCAGAGCCAGATGAGCCGATGATGCTTATGACATTACCTTTTGAAACCGTGAAATCTATATCTCTCAGGACTTCATTTGTTCCGAATGTCTTTACAAGATGTTCTATTCTGAGAATCTCCTCCATCAGAATGTTCCTCCTTTCTTGGCATCATAGCGCGTAAGACCGCTTGTAAAAGCCAGAGTGTCCGTTGTCGCAAGGTCGAAATTGGAAGGGCCATCCATCTTGGTCTCAACATAACGGAGTATCCTTGAGCAGGCGAAGGTGAGTATGAAGTAGATGATCATGGTGACAGTAGCTGCTTCGAAATATGTATAGAGTGCTCCGGAAATGCTCTTGAACGTGAAGAAGAGCTCTACGGTACCGATGATGGAGAGAACACAGGTATCCTTGATGTTGATAATCAGGTTGTTGCCGATCTGAGGCATTATGTTTCTGAGAGCCTGAGGAAGAATGACAAGCATCATGGTCTGGAAATGGGACATACCGATAGCCCTTGCACCCTCGCTCTGCCCCGGATCCACAGAAAGGATACCGCCTCTTACAGTCTCTGCCATATATGCACCCGTATTGACGGATACGATTATGATGGCAGCACTCCACATTCCAAGGTTTATACCGAACAGCTGGCTCATTCCGTAATATATGAATGCAGCCTGGAGCATCATAGGAGTACCTCTGAACACCTCCACATATGCTGTGAGAATGATTTTGACAACCTTAAGGAATCCCCTTTTGATAATACCATCTTTCTTATGAGGCTCCGTTGTCTGTACAAGACCTACTGCAAAACCGATAACACATCCGAGGAGTGTACATATGATGGCTATCGCCATCGTAGTAGCAGCTCCCTTCAGGAGGGAGCTACCATAATGCTGCAGGATGTAGAACATCCTCTGCAGAAAATTCATTTCAGCAATTGTCATCTTTTCACCATCACTGAGCGAGTGGCTGAACTGCGATGGCTTCATCCATCATTCTGTTGAAGTCATCAACCGTAAGCGTCTCGAGCACGCTGTTGATACCATCAAGAAGCTCAGTGTTTCCCTTTCTTACAGAAATTCCGATATTGATCTCTTCCTGGCTGACCTGGAAATCATCATCGGAGCCAGAGAAGTCGAGAAGTCTCATCTGAGGATATGCAATCAGAGCAGCCTGTCCTGTAGGCATATCTGTACATACGAGATCTACTCTGCCGCTGTTGAGAGCAACAAGCATTGCAGGTGCGCTTTCCTGTGCAGGAAGGATATTTGCATCCGGAATCTGTGGAAGACATACATCATACCAAACAGTACCGAGCTGGCTTGTACATGTTGCGCCTCTGAGATCCTGCACACCTTTTGCATTCTCATACGGGCTACCTTCATTTACAAGACATATGATGGATGCATAGTAATAAGGCTCTGTGAAATCAACCATCTGAAGTCTTTCCTGTGTGATTGACTGACCTGCGATGGCACAATCCACTGTACCGGAAAGAACTGCAGGAACAAGTGAATCCCAGTCAAGCTTCACGATCTGAAGATCATAGCCAAGCTTCTCTGCAATAAGCTTTGCCATCATGACATCATAGCCGAATGCATAGTCATTTGAATCCGCAATAGGCACTGCACCATTAGCATCTGTGGGCTGTGTCCAGTTATACGGAGCATAACCGCATTCCATAGCAACACGGAGTACAGGGCGTCCGGAGCTTTCTGCTGTTGTCTCCTCCCCGCTTCCTCCTGCAAAAACCATTGCTGCACAAAGCACTATCATCATCGCTGTAGCTGCAAATCTTCTAAACATTTTCTCAGGCCTCCTTGCCATCATGGCAGGATAATAAATCAATGGTTATAATAGTGTCAATATGTTATGATAAAAACTTTAATGTTATTATAATAACAATTCCTTCCTAAGATATTTTAAAGAGACAAGAAAAAGGCCTGCATATGATCTCATACACAGGCCCCAATGGTTACTGCTATTTATTTGGATGGTACTGTTATCCAGGTATGCCAATCATCATTGATATCGCCACGGTTCTTATACACGTCCATTGAATGGCTACAACGGCACGAATACTCATCAAGAAGTTTTATCATCGCATTCTTGAATATCTGTGGAAGGACTTTTGTTGAATCCTTCATGCGCTTCGCAATATTCTCAGGAAGCATTGCTGAAAAGATACTGCCATTAGCGTTACCGAGTCTGTCAGAACCCTCTGCAAAATTTGAGATATACGTTAATGACGCATAACACATCTCCAGTTCCTTAGCCAGATACAGCTCGGGGATTATAGTCATTCCGACAACATCACCGCCCCACATTCCATAAGCTTTTATCTCCGCTTTTGTTTCAAGTCTGGGGCCTTCTGTGCATACATATACCCCTCCATCAAAAGTCCGTGGCTCGAATTCTCTGGCCGCTTCAAGAAGCGCTGCTCTGCATTCCGGGCAAAAGGCAGGATTCTGTCTGATGAATCCATAACCTTTACCAACATAATATGTATAGTCACGTTTCTTGGTCATATCGATATAATCATCAATAACCACATAATCTCCAGGTGTGATATGCGGAGATATAGCCCCAGCGCCATTCCAGGAAAGAACCCTTCTTGCTCCAAGCTCTTTCCCTGCATAAATATTGGCCCGTGAATTGACAAAAGGAGCAGATACGGAATAGCCCTTCTCACCATGGCGTGACATGAATCCTACAAGCTTGTCCTTACCGATATCCATGATTGATATCTTATTTGCAAGTCCATATGGAGTCTCCATTCTCACTTCTTCCACAATGGTTCCGATGTCTTCTCTATCAAGGTTGTAAGCCTCGGTTCCTCCAATGACAAGAATATCAATTCTGTGTCCCATAATATCTCCTCCTTAACTTGAGATTCCTATCAAAGCCTTCCAGGCACAATAATCATAAAACCGAGGAATCTAGCGGCTAATGCAAGGCAGAAGACCACAACACATGACGCTATGATAACCCAATCCACGGTTCTATATGCTGGCGGTTTGTAAAAACGATGCCGGGATGTACTGTTTCTGAAAGCCTTAGTGTCCAAAGCGTTTGAAACAGACTGAATACGGCGCAGTGACATGAAGATCATCGGTGTCAGAATCGCTGAATACTTCCTGAATTTCTGCATTGCTCCACCTTCAGAAAAATCCAGGCCCCTCGCTTTCTGTGCTTCAGTAATTGTAGAGGCATCATTCTGAACCAGTGGCACAAAGCGAAAAGCAAGCGTGAACATTTCGCATACCGTGAACGGCAGTCCCAGAGAATGGAATCCAATGCTCATCTCCCTCAGTTTTGTCGTGGATATATACAGGAAGATCGGAAGAGAGCTTATGAGAATCCGCAGCCCTATAGTGGAAGCCCACATGAAACCTGTCGTTGAGAAAGCTATGCTCATACCAAGGAATTCCCTAGATTGGTAATACACAGTGCCTCCGACATCACTTCCGAAAGGAAGCCATGTTATGAAGCTTATCAGCGCTCCTGTTCCAATCAAACCGAAATAAACCAACAGCATCTTCTTTGACATCTTCGCGGAAAAGGCCACTGCAATGGTCAACGCATAAAGAAGAAGCAGCAAAACAGGATGCTGGATGCAGAATGCTGTGCAGATAACGAACAGGATGAACACAGTGCGTGTTGTAGGATGCAGCCTCTGAAAGGCACTGTTACGATCCTCATAGACAAAAGCACCACGCGTCTTTGCCATTATTCACCTCTCAGTTTATTTCTTCTTAGCACGGAAGAAAAAGAACAGGAAAACAACAACACAGATACCAATGATTACATAAGCAGCGGTCGTGAGTTCTGGTAATGCCATAAGTCAATCCTCCTTACTTCTGACATCAGAATGTTCTTTGATATATGCGACGGAATCTCTTGCATGCAGCCATATATTTCCACCTGCACCAAGCCGTTCCCAGAGCTGAGTAATCTGTGGAGGGGAAACAAAGCTTTCCCGCAATACTGAAGAATGGCGGAAAACCTCTTCAGGAGTTCCATCGAGCTGTATCTCTCCATGACACATAACGATTGCTCTTGAGGCATTCTCTGCAACAAGTCTCATATTGTGCGTGATAATCATGATAGTATGGCCAGCTTCGTGTATCGTTCTGATCAAAGCCATCATATTCTTGCTATCCCGCCAGTCAAGGCCAGTCGTAGGCTCATCAAGGACTATCAGGCTGGGTCTCATTGCAAGGACAGATGCAACTGCAATTTTCTGTCTTTCACCTTTTCCTGCAAAATACGGTTCGGCTTTACGGTATTTCAGAAGGCCAACCGCTTCAAGCGACTGAACAACACGTTCCTCAATCGCATCCTTATCAAGTCCAAGATTTTTGGGCCCGTATGCAACCTCATCCTCGATTGTATTGAGGAATATCTGGTGATCAGGATTCTGATAGCAGTAACCTACAGTAGATACACGTTCGGCTACCTTCATCTCCTCTATGTTTCTGCCATTGAGCCTGATACTCCCAGCTGTTGCCTTGTTCAGGCCACCAATAAGCTTTGAGAGAGTTGTCTTTCCTGACCCGTTCTGTCCTATCATCGCGATATAATCACCCTGCTTTATATCCAGATCAAGGCCATGGATTATTTCGGGACCATCATGGGAATAAGCAAAATGAAGGTCTCTGATTTCAACAAGGTCAGCCATTGCATGCCTCCTTCAGTTTTGCTTCTGCCGCATCCAATGTGATGGGTATTTCCTCAGGGATATAACCAGGAACCATAGAGAAAGCCTCTACGATCTGAGGGATCTGCACCCCGTATTTTTCGAGCAGATCCACATCTGCAAAGAATTCCTTCGTATCTCTGAGACAGACCATCTTCCCTTCTGACATCAGCATCACACGGTCACAGAACATTGCCAGATCCTCTGTAGCATGGGAGACTACAATTATCCCGATGGATTTCCTGCTTTTAAGTTCCCGCAAGACAGCAAAGACTTCCGAAGCTCCAATCGGATCCAATTCTGATGTCGGTTCATCCAGAACAAGCACATCGGGCTCAAGAGCCAGGCAGGAGGCAATTGCGACCTTCTGTTTCTGCCCACCGGAAAGACTAAACGGGGATCTCTCCATGAAATCCTCCATGCCGACAGTTCTTATGGCCTCATTTATGCGCCTGGAAATCTCATCATCAGAAAATCCGAGATTCTCAAGAGTGAAAACAAGCTCTTCTTCTACAGTCATCCCCATGAATTGAGCTTCTGGATCCTGAAAGACTATACCAACATGATTGGCGAGATCGCATACTCTGCTTTCTGCAACCTTTTTTCCAGAAATCATCACATTCCCTGCGTAATCACCGCGGAAATTATTTGGAATAAGGCTGTTCATACAGAGTGTCAGCGTGGTCTTTCCGGCACCTGAGGCACCAGTTATCCCAAGAACCTCTCCAGGCATAAGGCAGAAGCTTATATCATCAAGGGCGGGACGGTTGGAACCAACATAACTCCATGACAGATGTTCTACTGAAATCAGGGGCTCCATCATTTCCCTCCATCAAGCTGCACATTCTTTTCGTCGTCTCTTGCAGCGTCTCTCCCTCTATACAGCCCAGCCCTTATGACAAAAGGATATAGAAGCTTGCAAAGCGGTATGCCAAGGAGAAGAGATGGCAGAAGCTGATTCAGAAATGTTGTCGGGAAGAATGCAATTGCCACCGCCTTAGGCGTTAGTCCGAACATAACATTCACAAAAATCGAACTGGCTACGAGAATTGCACCAAGAAAACTGCCGCAGACAACGAACTCAACCAGACTCCGGCGGGTTGAAAGATTTGCCTTGCTTACCGCCACATAAGGTATATAAGCTGTAAGGAAGTTAGTCAGCAGTCCCATGACAAGAACATGAGGGGCTGTCCCCTGTGTGAGATCAGAGATGAAATTTCCAATAGCAATACCAAGACAGCCAGGGATGCCGAAAAGTATTCCAAAGGGTGCCTGCATCGCATTTGCCGGACGCAGCCATGTTCCAGGAGCGAGACGTATGAAACTAAGGGTGAGAAGAGCTGCGGCATAGATAGCTGCTGTTATTACAATAAGGACAAGATCAACAGTTGACCATTTACGGTTACCAAGTGATGTCTTGTAGTCCCCAATCAAGGAGAAAGCCTGCAAGACCCAACCAACGATGACAACATATGTACCAGCAAGAGTCTCAACCGGCAGGTTCTGCTCCCCGGCTGCCATCACCTTCTTGATGCTCATCAGCAGATAAATCCCGATTATCACAAACAGGGCTCGCAGCGCGACATTCACCTTAGCCCACTTTGACTGGGCAGGCTTGATTACAATTGCAAGAACCAGGGATGCAGCAAGCAGCAGATAGCAAAGCACGACAAAGACAGCCCCGGAATCAGAAGCAATCTGTATACCGTTCATTGCTGCCTGAGTATTGTCATACCATGGCAGGAACAAACCGATAGCAGCGGCAACGATACCGACAACAGATAGAATAAGGCTTTTCCTGTTATTCATCTTATCCTCCTTTGACTGATTCCTCAGATGTATCTTGGGTTCGTAAATGGATCCAGATATGGCTTATCCAGATATCTTCCTATAAGCCGCGGCGGAAACACTCCTCTATCGGTAGCGACAGCGGAGATATATCTGGGGCTGGTGATATCAAATGCTGGATAATATCCCCTGACGCCATCAACAGAAGTCCGCATCCCGAGACAATGCAGGACCTCATCGGGATTTCGTTCTTCAATAACCAGAGAGTCAGGTCCATAGCTGTTTTTGTCCGGACCGTTATACCCTAGCAAGTAATAGGGGATATCATTGTCAAAAGCTGCCATTGCAATCTGATAGGTTCCGATTTTGTTTGCTATATAACCATCCATGGTTATCTTGTCAGCGGTGGATATGAATACGTTTGTCTTGCCGCTTTCCATAAGATAACCAGGCATGTTATCAGTTATCACCGTAACAGGAATTCCCATCTCCACACATGAAGCAGCCGTAAGTCTTGCGCCTTGCAGATATGGACGGGTTTCACAGGCAAAAAGCTCAATATCCTTTCCATCCTCAGCTGCGAAATAAAGAGTATAGGCAAGAGCTGCACCGGCGAAACAGATTGTCTGGATCCTTGCGCCATCCTGCAGGAGATCTGCTGCATATCTTCCAGTATCTCTGGCAATTCTGTTGCCGTTCTCTATCTGCGAATAGACATATTTTCTTATCTCTTCCGAGACATCCTTATTCTCAGCATAAGCCTTTCTGGCAATATCACGACAGCCAGCCATGATGTAACCGAGATCCCATCCTGTAGGGCGAGTATGCATAAGCCTGTCTATACCAGCCTCGAAAGCGGTGAAGAATTCCGACTCACTATCCATTTCGTGCTCTTTGGCAAGCATGCTGAGAGCAAGTCCTGCAGCATAAGCAAGTGGAGGGGCTCCTTGTATTGTCATGTTCTCAATGCACTTAGCCACTTCTTCAAGATTTGTACATGTCACATATTCAACGGAAAATGGATATTTACGTCTGTTTAGCATATGTACAGCTCCATTCTCCATCCATAATGTGTTGAATCTGTCTGCCAGCAGCGCAAGTTTTCTCATACCACAAGACTCCTTTATCATGGCATGTAGCCAAGAGACTTCCAGAAAGGAACCATACAGAACACTGTCAGTATGGCAACAGCACAATATATTCCTGCATAGGCAAGCCTATGCGCAGAGAGCCATCCATCATCACCGCACTCCTTTTCCCCTATCATCAGAAACATGTTCTGATACGGAAGGAAGAAAGAGCATATAGCGAAAGAGAAAACAGATATCCAGACAAGATGACTTATCCCGCAGACTTGCTCAATCATCGGGATAATCGCAGCTATAATGACCACAGTAGGGGTCAGCAATGCGATATCAACGAAACGCCAGACAAACAAGAAAGCTGTCAGAAGCATCAACAGAGCAACAGGATGCCCGGAAAATATACTGACTATTGGATAAAGCATATCGGTAAGCCACTCTGTCACTCCGCAATAATCAAATACGGCTTCAAAACACATGGAAGCTCCGATGAAGAGCACCATATCCCATGAAATACCAGAACTTATATCCTTCTCATCAAGCACTCCAAGAAGACAGAGCAGGAAGAACCCAATAAGGCATATGACAGTGCTTGATATCCCATGAAAACGCTCTGTTGCCAGCATACTGAAACATGATGCAAGAACAGCAAGAGTGATTTTCTCCTCTCTGGATGCAGCTTCTCCGGCAAGACCAGAGAAAGGATTTACGGAAATGTTTTCACTTAGTTTCTCTGGCCTTATGATTATAGAAGCAAGTAACAATGTAACCACTGTGACAGTGGCTGATGGAAGAAGACATGCTGAAATCCAGTCAGAAGAGGATACTGAGGGTATTTCAGGAACAGATGCATAAATACCAGTAATCACAGGACCCAGGAGAGAACCTGTATACCATCCAATTCCGGGAATGACAGACATGAACCATGCGGAGAGGAGCACAAGTGATCTTCCCCTGCTTTTCTGAGGGAGGCCGCAGAGATCCACTGATTCCATCGCCAGAGGCATTACGATAATAACACGCACAGTTATAGAAGGAGTAAGAAGCGATAAAACTACGCCGATAATAAGCCATGCGATAATCAGTTTTACGTAGGTCGGCTTTCCGATCCGGCAGAGAATTGCATTCACCAGCCTTCGTCCAAGTCCTGTCTTCTTCAGCGCATACCCGAAAAATAAAGCTGGAATCATTGTCCATACCGATGATTTGGTAAAACCGGAGAACACTATACCCTCCGGGATACCACAAAGCAGGAACAGAGCAAGGAGAAGGCAGGATGTACTACCTATTGAAATACCAAATGGCCTGAAAATCCAGAACACGGTTGCCGCAATCAGAACAACAAGAGAGAATCTGGCAACATCATCAAGAGAGGAAAAGACAGGAAGAAGAACTATTGCCATTGTGGCAAATGCAATAAGAACAAACGACGATGCTTCCTTCTGCCACAGACTCAAGATCTTACTCGCCTCCTCTAGTACGTTTATTCTATGTTGGTACAGTTATTCTAAGTCGTCAACAAAAATTCTCCATAATAAAAGAGACAAACCAGAAAAAATCAATGGATGATTGATTTCAGATCCCGTTCAACGAGAATACTCTTTATCTTTCCAGAAATCTCATTATAGTCTTGTGTGCCAAGCTGACTCAGGATACTCGGCCGATGATAACAAAAGACAAGGTGCTCTCCTATTATCGCATATGCAATTACTATGATTTCATTGATATCCTCGATATCAGGACGGAGAATCCTGATAAGGCTGCACATCGGCTTGATTGTAATGCTGTAGAAGCGGTCGTTATCATAATCGGGATGATCCTGAGAAGAACGAAGCTGAAAAAGGAATCTAAGCTGAACTTCATTCTCAGTGTTGAAAACATAGTCCAGATGCCGATTAACAAGTTTCTCAAAAAGATTTTTTGCTACAAGAAAATCGATGCAGTCATTCTGCAGAACTCCATCGATTTCCTTATTGATTTCCTCAAAAAAGGAACTGAATTCATTTATTGAGAGATCAGCTACAATCCGGAAAAGATTTTCCTTGCTCTCATAATAGTATGGAATAGCAGATAATGAGACATCAGCCTGTTCTGCTATCATACGTACAGTTGTTGCCGTATATCCTACTCTTCCAAATAAATCATAAGCAGCATTGATTATCCTCTGTCGTGTATAATCAGAATTCAGCATTTTCTCCTCATATTGACTAGTCTTTTTCACATTATCCAAGACGAATTCAATTGCCGTCAACAAGAACCTGTCATTATGAGGAACCTGATACAAACCAGCTCGATTATTGATACACAGCATGTTTTAAGACTTTTGTTACAAAACAAAAATAAAAGAAAGCCCACCCAAGCAGATGGGTGAGCTAGTAGATAATCCAAGGAAGAGACGATTATACGTCGCTTCGAGTTTTGAGAAATCCAGAGTGGACTCCTCTTTCCGCCCATGAGTTATCCCCCTGGGCATATTTCCGCTTATACTCGCGAACTGTATATATATTCAGATCCGTGAGTTTTGCAGTCTTTTTGTATCCGTATCCCTGCTCAAAGAGCTTTAGGCATTCCTTTCTTTTATCATTTGGAACCCTATTTCTGCTTCCTCGGAGGGACGTCTCTTTTTCTTCCATGCCGTCCTCCTGAGTATCCTGCCCCGTACCAGAGGCAGGAAGCTTACTAACTCATATTAAACAGGCACACCTGGAGTAACATTAACGGAAGTGGTTCCATTCTTTGTTCCACAAGTCCAATTAATGGTAACAGTTTCCTCACTAGCGTTATGCCCAGCTTTTTCTGGTTCGAAAGTATATGTTACTTCAGGAGCATCATCTTCATGTGCAAGTCCAGAAGCCCATGTGATTTCGAAATCAAAGTAGGTTTCATCATATATCTGAGCAGAATTAATACGTTTTACCTGTGTAGCAGTAACGTCTGTAGGATAATCTGCAATAGGTGTTACAGGAACAGAGAATGTTCCCTCTTCTCCTGCATAGGAATACTCGAATTTCACATTCTGTGTAGTTCCAGCAGGTCCAACAACGGCATCTCCAACGATATCGTACTCGAAACCAGGGTATGTAGAAGCATCAGCCTTAACGCCACTTGCAAGGGTTATCTGCACATCGAAATGTACCTTGTTATAGGTCATTCCAGGATAATACTTAGATGTTGACTTCAGATCTGCATCGACATCTGTTACCCAATCAGTTCCATAGACAGTGACTGGCATGGAATCTGTTACCGTCTCACCCTTTTCGTTGACATACTGATACTCAATTACAACTTCATTGTTATTTCCGCCAATGATCAATGCTCTAGATGCAATGACATCTGTAATTTCAATTGAAGCACCATGCTCTACGAAACCAGCAGCTTTATCATCCGATGGGGCCTCTGCTGAAGCAGGTACGAAATTCTCAGGAACAAGAGTATCAAGCCTCTTTCCAATCAGTGCATAGAATCCATCAGCAAGCTTGAATGTAAGATTATCCTTATTAACAGTGACATAACCTACACCACCATTAACTGTAATCATCTCACTCTCAAGAAGCTCCTTGACACCAGCAGAAGTCTCAATCCATCCAGTTGCAGAGAACTGCTGATTCTCAGCTGTTACCTTGACAGTCTCATCTGTTACGTCATTTCCTTCTGCATCAAGAACTGCGATATCAAGATTGGCTTCATAACCTGCCGGATATACACGACCATTTGCATTTCTTGCTTCAGCTGTGAATGTTACCGTTGACCCCACGCCCTTATCATACTCAGCATTAAGCACAATCCTGTCTGCATATGCAGCTGGGAGCTTGAAAGCATCTGAATAACTTATTATAGGTGTTTCGGATCCTTCCGGAGTAAACTCAACACGTATAGAAGCCATTGTACGATAGAAATCAGTATCAAGAATTGCACCAGATTCATTATTTACGTACTTGACCGCAACACGACCATTGAAATCTGCATTCTCAATCTTCTCTGTAGTACTCTTTTCATCATCATATTGAACAGTAATAGAAGCAATAGCACTGAGTGGAGCAACCGGTGCCTCATCGTAGTACTGTGCAGCAGGTGCTACAAAGTCATCAGAAAGTTCAACACCAGTAATATTTACAGCTGCGACAGCTTTCTTGACAGCTCCAAGAGAAATACCGGTATCTGCAGCCTCTCCCTTATAAACTGGATAAACTATTACGTATGTACCAGCTGCAGGAAGCTTTGCATCTTTGATAGGAGTAGAACCACCAACTGCTGCACCAGCAACTGTCTTGGATGCATATACCCAAGTCAGTGATGCATCATCTGGAGCAATCCTGATAGCCTCACCATCTTCTCCAACTGTGTAATATGCCTTAAGCATAGAAGCAAGATCTGGGAGTGCCGCTCCTGCAACAAGCTCAGGACTCTTATATGTTCCAGCTTCTTTTACAGATACTGTAACATTCTCAAGAGTAAGATTCTCATTCGTGAAGACATAAGATACACCAGCAAACTCTGCAAGAATACCTACGCTACTTTCCTTATTTGTGAGAAGGTTGTTGGAATTGAATGCAAATCCATCTCCATCAACCCATGTGAATGTCACATCGGAAGAATCGACTGTATATTCCTCTTCTCCGACATAAGCAGTTACCGTGAGCTTGGAAGCATCAACAGATGGAAGTGCTGTGCCGTAATCAAGCTTAGCAAGGGAGTATTCTGTTGTGTCTGTTGCGAAGGTTACCTCAATTCTGGAAACTACAGCATCCTCTGGAAGCTTTGTAGACTCTCCATCCCATGTAGCTGTGAAATTAAAATATGTGCTTACAGGAACACCATCATTGAACTTTCCAATAAGTGCGTTGACTTCTGCTTTTGCTTCTACAGAAGGATTATCTTCAGTAAGTTCTTTGACAGTAGCAGGTTTAACCTCGTACTCACCAGGAGCGAGAATCATAGTCTTTTCAGCATTTGTGCTATCAAGATATGTTGCAGTTACTGTAAGATCTGACTCTGGAATATCAATTTCAGCAGTTGTTTCGCCTGTTGTAGGTTTTCCAGCGTATGACTCAGGGCCAGTTACAGCAAGGCTCTTGATTGTGTAAACCTTTACAGCTGCTGTTGCACAGATATCAGAATCAGCAAAATTCTTTCCGAGATCTGCCTTTACAGTATCACCGAAATTGACTTTGCCATCTTCGTTCTTATCTGTATCAAGATAAACAGATACCGTCTCATCCGCAGCAATGATTCTACCGTTATCATATGTGATAGTAACGGTGAACTTGCTCGGGTCAAACGCCTGTCCTTCAAGGAAGTCGCCAGTCTGATTGATCGTTCCACCGACAACAAAACTTGGAAGTGTTGGCGCATTATCACATCCTACGAACATGGCAAGTGCCATGACCGCCACGATGCATGTCAAAAGAATAGATTTCCTTTTCATCTAAACTTTCTCCTCCTAACAATTTCATTGAAAAGTCTACCCCCCCCCGGTATTAAACTGTCAAGAGAATTCGTCCTTTTTGTAGAAGAAAAAATGTGGAAATCATAAAATCACGCCATTTTAGTAGAGCGCTTTTTCATTATGTATAAATATGATTGATATAGCCTTGCTTTCCCTTTAGTGATATCCTCTGCCGTATGAGCAGGTATCCATTCAATGAGATAGAGCCAAAATGGCAGAAGTACTGGGAAGAGCACAAGACATTCCGTGCTGTTGAGGATCCTTCAATTCCTGAAGAGAAGAGAAGATATATACTGGATATGTTCCCATACCCATCTGGTGCGGGACTTCATGTAGGACATCCAGAAGGCTATACAGCGACAGATATCTATTCAAGGTATCTGAGAATGAAAGGCTATAACGTTCTTCATCCGATGGGCTTTGATTCCTTTGGCCTTCCTGCAGAGAATTACGCAATCAAGACAGGTACACATCCCTGGGAGACCACAAAGAAGAATATCGACACATTCCGCCGTCAGATAAAAAGCCTTGGTTTCTCATACGACTGGGACAGAGAAGTCTCAACCTGTGAACCTGATTACTACCACTGGACACAGTGGATCTTTGAAAAGCTCTATGAAAAGGGGCTTGCATATGAGGCTGTCACACCGATCAACTGGTGCCCAAGCTGCAAGACAGGACTTGCCAATGAAGAGGTAAAAGAAGGCAGATGCGAGCGCTGCGGAGAGAAGGTTGAAAAGAAGAACATCAGACAGTGGATGCTCCGTATAACAGCCTATGCTGACAAGCTTCTCGAAGGACTTGACGAGCTTGACTGGCCAGAATCCGTGAAGGCCATGCAGCGCAACTGGATCGGAAGATCCGAAGGAGCTGCAGTATTCTTCACTGTAGAGAATACAGGAGACAAGCTCGAGGTATACACAACACGCTGTGATACCCTTTTCGGCGCAACATATATGGTAATTGCCCCAGAGCATCCGCTTGTTGCAAAATTGACGACTCCAGAACAGAAAGAAGCTGTGGAGAAGTATCTTGATGAGGTAAAACACAAGTCAGACCTTGAGAGAACCGATCTTGCAAAGGAAAAAACAGGTGTATTCTCCGGCTCTTACGCTATCAATCCCGTAAACGGAAAGAAAATACCTATCTGGATTGCGGACTATGTACTCATCAGCTATGGCACCGGTGCCATCATGGCTGTACCTGCTCATGATACCAGAGACTGGGAGTTTGCTAAGAAATTCGGACTGCCGATCATTGAAGTGCTCAAGGGAAAAGTGGATGTCCAGGAAGAAGCATGGACAGAGGACGGCATCCATGTGAATTCAGAGTGGCTTGATGGTCTCAATAAAGAGGAAGCCATCAAGAAGATGCTGGAATTCCTTGAAAAGAATGGCTACGGACACAAAGCCATCAACTACAAGCTCCGCGACTGGGTTTTCTCACGTCAGAGATACTGGGGAGAACCTATTCCTCTCATTCACTGCCCCGAATGCGGTACGGTGCTTGTCCCGGAGGAAGAGCTTCCTCTCACTCTTCCAGAGGTCGATAAATACGAGCCTACAGGAACAGGAGAATCTCCGCTTGCAAATGTCGAGAGCTGGGTGAACTGCAAGTGCCCGAAATGCGGACATGATGCCAAGAGAGAGACAAATACAATGCCTCAGTGGGCAGGATCATGCTGGTATTATCTCAGATACATCGATCCGCACAATGATAAAGCCTTCGTTGATCCGGAGAAAGAGAAATACTGGATGCCTGTTGATCTCTATGTAGGAGGAGCGGAACATGCGGTTCTCCATCTTCTCTACTCCAGGTTCTGGCACAAGGTTCTCTATGATCTTGGTCTTGTATCCACATCCGAGCCTTTCCATGCTCTGGTGAATCAGGGAATGATCACATCATTTGCATACCAGAGACCAAACAAGAGCCTTGTTCCTACAGATCTTGTAGAGGAGAGGGATGGAAAATATTTCGACAAGGAAACCGGAGAAGAGCTCACACAGGTAATCGCAAAGATGTCAAAGTCCCTGAAGAATGTCATCAATCCTGATGATTTCATCAAAAACTATGGCGCAGACAGCGTGAGAATGTATGAGATGTTCATGGGACCTCTGAGAGAATCAAAGCCATGGGCAACAAACGGATTCATAGGTGTATACCGCTTCCTTGACAGGATCTGGAGGATCGCAACGGAGAAAAAGATTGAGGATATCCCGCTTTCTCCGGAGCTGGACAAACTCCTCAACAAGACAATCAAGAAAGTCACAGAGGACACCGAGACTCTTGCATTCAATACAGCAATCAGCCAGATGATGGTATTCGTGAATGAGCTTAACAGACTCGACGTAGTTCCAAAGACGGCTCTCGAGAGTCTTACACTGCTTCTTTCTCCATATACTCCTCATCTTGCAGAAGAGCTCTGGACAATGCTTGGACATGAACCTTCTGTAGCACTTGCAAAGTGGCCTGAATATGACGAGGCAAAGACAATCGATGACGAGATTGAGATTGTCGTTCAGGTAAATGGCAAAGTAAGGGCAAAACTTCAGATGCCTCGAGATGCAGAGAAGGATGCGATGCTTGAGAAAGCAAAGAACGATGAGAAGATACAGAACTGGATCGGAGGAAAGACAATCATCAAAGAGATTGTCGTCCCTGGAAAACTTGTCAACATCGTAGTCAAATAAGTTTTTCCAGACATCTTGAAGTAAACATAATTGCAAAGCAGGGCGGCAAGGCCCTGCTTTGTGCATAAACGGGAATCACCCCAGCTGATAAACAGCAACTGTTCCAGAAACCTCAAAAGCGACGATAAGAAGATCCTTGCCTGTAGGACTGGCTTCTGCTGATACAAACTTAAGTCCTTCCGGGGCAACGTCTCCGCCAGTGACCCACTTATCAAGTTCACCATCCTCATACTCCTCGGAACCAGGGATGATGGTCTCAAAATCGCGGGTATTGATATAATTCACGAAGAAGCTTTCCTTCGGGACGGTAACATCATAAATCATGATTCCACCGGTTCTCTCGAGAGCAAGGAATGCATAGATTCTTCCATCTATCTCTCCCACCGTTACAGCTTCCGCTTCCGGTCCTTTCTTTCCAGAGCGATCATCCATGACAGCATTGTCATTTGAGGCATTGAAATAAGAAGGAAGATAATGATATGTGAGTCTCTCAGCATCATCTGCACTTGTGAAGACCTCATCAAGCCCATTCTCACCTGCCTCATAAATAGTCATGGATCTTCCTCCGAAGATGTAATCAGCATCAGGCTCAAGGCCAAGGTAATCATCGGCTGCAAAATACACGACCTTTCCATCGAAACCTGTATTCTCTGCAGTCATCCTTCCAGAAGGAGAAGTATCTCCGTCTCCGAAATCCCTTTCATCCTCATTGAGGTAATCTCCCCACTCTCTGGCATCTCCTTCATTTGCTGTCACAATGTAAGTCTTGCCTTCCACAGCAAATGCCGCAATTCCATCCGGCATTCTTATGCCATAAAGTTTCTCATATGTCCTCGGAGCGTATACCTCATCTTTCTTATCTAAATCCACAGGTACCGATGAATAATCCTCAAAACCGGCACCATAAATACCAGTGAAAACCATTGTATCGAGATCAAGGACTGCAATGGCATTGGCTTCCTGCAGCGTCACATATGCCTTGTTCCCTGCGATGGCAATGTACTCAGGCTCGAAATCCTCTGCAATCTCAGTTCCTTTTTTCATGACAACACCATCCTCAGCCATACGCTTTACCGAGAGAGGGTTATCAAAGGAATCAAACCCGATATTCGCACAAATCCCATCCTCAAGGGAAACAACTGTCACAGAACCTTCCGGATCATCCTCCCCATATCCTTCTCTTGGTTCTCCCTCATTTGCTGACAGAACATATTTCCCTTCTGGAGAGAATGTGACCATATCAGGCTGGACACCTGCAGGGAAAGAACGCAGGAATGAAGCAGAACCATCGCTGTTGCAGGAAAATAGAGCAATAAGGCCTTCTTCATCATACTCAGCATCCTGAAGAGCAACTGCGAGCATTGAGCAATCAGGTGAGACGGAAATACTCGTCATATCCCCATAGACAAAATCATCTGTCTCTACAAGGGACTTCACATCTATCTCAAATCCTTGCAGCTCTGCAGATTCTGCATCTTTCAGCTTTATGGCAGCAAGCTTGCCACTCTGTCCATTCACAGCATAGGAAAATCCATTGTCCCTGTTGTAGTCGACTATCTCCATGACTCCACCATCAAAATTCACAGCTCCGCTCGTGTAGCGGGCAATCATGGAGATATCCAGTCCTTTTCCATTTTCAAATCCATCAGCAGAAACAGCTGCAGAAAGCGAGAAGGTCGTCGCCATGCAAAGCCCAACAGCAATTCCTCTTAGCATCTTTTTCATAATGACTCCTTTCGGAGGATTTTAATGCTGCCATGTGAAAACCCCATTCACATGGTGTTAAAAAGCAAAAAAGAATTTGCGCTTCAGAATATTGTGTAATACTATGCATTTCAGGAGGATATATGATCATCTCTCTACGTCTTCCTGATGAAGATGCCGCACTCTTCAGGAAATATGCAGAACTGAACAGCATGAACATGTCGGAAATGATAAGGCAGACGGTTCTCTCAAGAATCGAGTCGGATTTCGATCTTGAAGTGTACAGAAAAGCCCTGGATGAATACAGAAACAATCCGGAAGTGACGGAGATAACAGACAATGAGGACTGAACTTTCCTTGCGGGCGGAGAAAGAGCTGAAGGAAATGGATGCAATCACATCCTCCCTCATAAAAGGCTGGATAATCCGTCACCTGCTGCCATTGGAAAACCCTAAAGCGATAGGAAATTCACTTGGAGGAAACAAGCGATGGCAGTACAGGATCGGAGATTACAGACTGCTATCACGAGTGAGTGACAAGAAGATTGTCATACTGGCAATCACACACGGCCATGAATTGCCATCGCAAGCTTCGTGGATGATTCCGAAATCTCCGACGGACATCTCTCTCTGATCATCAGATCTCGTGGATACGGGCAAGGCCTCCCATTGATGTCTCCCTATAAAGAGACGGAAGTGCATGCCCTGTCTCCATCATGACCTCAACAACATCATCGAATGATATCTTATGCCTTCCATCTCCCATGATTGCATAAGTCGCATGATCAATTGCACGCATGCAGGCCATTGCATTGCGCTCAATGCAGGGAATCTGCACAAGTCCCATAAGAGGATCACATGTCAGGCCAAGGTGATGCTCAAGGCCCATCTCTGCAGCGTACTCTATCTGCCGTATAGTCCCTCCAGTAAGCTGGGCAGCTGCAGCTCCTGCCATTGCGCAGGCAACTCCCACCTCTCCCTGGCATCCCACCTCCGCTCCGGAAATCGAGCCGTTAGTCTTGACGATGTTTCCTACAAGCCCTGCTGTCAGCAGTGCTCTGAGCACCCTGATCTCAGGTAAGTCATACTCCCTCATGAGATGGAAGAGAACACCGGGAAGCACACCACAGCTTCCACAGGTCGGGGCTGTGACTATCTTACCTCCGCCTGCATTCTCCTCCGAAACTGCCAGGGAAAAGGCAAATGCATGTGCCGCGTTTCCAAGCGATCCGGTGAAATCCTTTGATTTGGCATAGGACTGGCAGGCTTTACGCTGAAGATGCAATCCTCCAGGAAGCACTCCCTCCGCATCCAGGCCTCTCTTTATTGCATCCTTCATGACAGCCCAGATTTCCGCCATGTAATCAAGAATCTCTTCGCCTTCAAATTCGATTGCCGTTTCCCAGATCTGGTATCCGTTCTCATCACAGAACTTCAGAAGACGGGACATCGTTCCAACCTTCTCGTTAGGATAAGGCTCCGGGACAGAGTTTTTGTCCTCTCCTTCCCTGATCACCTTTCCCCCGCCTACTGAGTAATATGTTTCCGTAGCATTTCCCGGCAAGAGCTCTGTGAGCGTGAGAGCATTCGGGTGAAACGGTTTCTCCTGATCCGGAAACCAGTATATCTCAGCCTCTATGCCCTTCTCTGCAAGAGCTTCCCTGATCGCCTGATCTGTCAGATGCCCTTTTCCTGTAGCAGCAAGAGAACCAAAAAGCTCTGCTTTCACCTTTCTTGCCTCAGGATGACGGGAAATAAACAGCTCCGTTGCTGTCCGAGGACCCATTGTATGTGATGATGACGGTCCATATCCGATACGGTACAACTCTCTCAGGGATTCCATGAGACAGAGTCTATCAAATATTTCTACCAGAGAGGAAGAGAGGAAATCATCATTGCAGCATCTTCCTTTACATCCACAATGATTGTCAGAAGCATGTTCATTTCCGGCAGCGTATATCTGTACACTCCGGGGTAAAGCATGAAATTCACGATATCTCCTGTGAAATCTACCGAGAATGATGGGATATCATAACGTTCGGAAATCCACTTCCCGCGTGGAATGGAATCAAAACGAACGGCTTTCTTCTCATTCAGCGTGATGCCATACCCAAGTGTTCCATTGAAAACATCAACAAGAAATGATGTCTCATCCACAGCCTGGAGATCATCGACAGCAGCAAGGACCTTTCTCATCGAGAGTCTCGCCACCGGCTCAGGTCTGTATTCTGCAGCGCGGAGAAGCATTTCAGCAAAGGCTCCGTATTCAGGAAGAATCATCACAGTGCTGTCATCACCCGGCTCAAAGAAACCTCCGATAGCTCCAAGCTCCCCAAGCGGACGGAACGAGAAGACACAAAGAGATCCGGACCTGACTCTCACAGTGATCTCCCTCTGTCCCTTGGGGACATGACGGTCAATAATCTCTTTTCCATCAAAATACGAGAGCGTGAACCATAATGGCTCTGCAAATTCAACTTCAAACGGATGCTCTTCCGGAATGATAAGACGTATATCTATCCAATGATCAAATGAGCATGAAGGGAAGAGAAAAAGCATAAGAAAAAGAACTGTCCTCATATAATGATATTCGCTTTTCCCCTTTCATTTGGTCAGCTTTCTGCGTAAAAGATATTGCCTTCTGAAAGAAAGAAGTGTTTCCTGGACCTTCTCAGAGCGGTAATCGGCATATGTCCATGGAAATGATTCAAATCCATGGCTATGGTAAATCAGAGTCACTTCAGCATATAACGACTTCCCGATTGCTATTCTGTGTGCCCTGTTCTTTGTCGTTGCGAGTATTATGTTCCCTTCTGTCAGAAGACCCGGATCCAGATTGATTCTCCTCTTCCCGTTCTCAGCATATTCCATCTCAAGCTCATCCGTAATCGTCTTTATTTCAGCAAGCCTGTCTGGAGAGATAAGGGTAGTGAATGAGAGGAAGAACCTCTCAATTTCCTCTCCCATCTCAGGAACATAATAATCTGTGAAACTGAATGGGAAAGGTTCTGTTACGGTATCAACAGGGCCAAACAACTTCTCAAGTCTTTCCCTCAGCGAGGAAGGAAATCCCTTGACGGAGAGCACTCCCATGAAAAGCATCACTTTGTCGTAAGGTTTCGTGTTCATTACTGCCCTCCATAATCCCAGGCTGCATAATCACAGCCTGAGAACGGGTCATCAGATTACGGATGTATAGACACCAAGGATCCTGAATGATACGGCTTTTTCCTTGATCTCTTCTGTAAGCCTGTCGAATCTTTCTTTCTCACTAGGAAGCTGCAGCTCAACGAAGAAGAGATACTCCCATGGTTTTCCAGGTATCGGACGTGATTCAAGCTTTGTCATGTTCACGCCTTCATCTGCAATTGTCTTAAGAACATCCATCAAAGCACCAGGTTCGTCGGATACAGAGAAGGAAATAGCAGCCTTGTTAAGCTGTGCCTGGGATCTGAAAAGATCAGCATTCTCCTCACGAGAGAGGATATAGAACCTTGTATAGTTGGAGGCATCGGTTTCAATTCCCTGCCTGAGGATTTCCATTCCGTAATAGTGAGCGGCAGGAGAACCTGCGATAGCTGCAACGGACTTATCACCAAGCTTTGCGATATACTCCACGGCTCCAGCTGTATCGAAGAAAGGTATCGCACTGGCATTCGGAAGTTCCTTCTCAAGGAAAGCCTTGCACTGCTGGATTCCCTGAGGATG
>CASEGX010000042.1 GCA_949287505.1 uncultured Spirochaetales bacterium
AGAATCTCCTTGGTGAAAGCCTCCTTGTGAAGATCGCGACAGATCTTGAACTTGATACCCAGTATCTTGAGAAGACAGCGATGGAGAACAGACATCCGGTATCATTCTCACAGAGGTACCTGCTTTAATTAAAAAACTGCTCTAAGAAAAGGCTCTTAGAGCGGCGGTTATGAATCACTACAAATCATTAATATTGGATCTGAAATTTTCTCCGTGTAAAACAGCGAATATGTAGATAGAAGAAGAGAGCGGAATCTCCTAGGATTTGTAATCGGAAAAAGAACAAGTCAAGGAGAACCGCTCATGAAGGAAGATAGCACTTTTCTGCTCAGTGAATCCACAGGATGGATTGTAGACTGGGCACATCCTGCATTCGAGATATGCAGAGACAAGCGCAGAGGAAGCACATACGGGAAGATTACCTACACAGTCACAAAGGATCCTGGGCATGACTGGAAGGCAGAGGTCGGGGATGGGAAGTGGCACAAGCATTCGAATGAGGTGACGGTCCTGAAGCATATGAGCGCGGGAGTGACGATGGTCTGCCTTGAAGTCCATTACGAGAGCTATGTGAACAAGCATGGGCGGCGGCGCAGGACAGATGCAATGCCCTTCAGGAATGGGCAGAGCGGCTATACGAACCACTTCAGGGACAACATCGCATTCTTCATGTCCGGCTATGGGATGACGCTTTCCAGATGCGCCGCCATCTGCCATACGACACCGGCGATCGTGAAGGATGTCAACAAGGCCAGGCTGAAGTCCCTTGCCGGGGACATGAAGCCAACGCATTACAGCAGGCATCTGGCAGTAGATGAGTTTCTCATCGAGCATGGCCACAGGTACTGCACCATGATCATAGATGCCGATACCGGAGAGCTTCTTTATCTGGAGAAAGGAAAGAAGAAGGAGCAGCTGATGCACTTCTTCAGATGGGCTGGTGATGATTTCATGTCGCACGTAAAGGCGATAGCCATGGACATGAACACAAATTATTCACAGGCTGTGAAAGATTTATATCCTTCAATCTCCATAGTCTACGATACATTCCACATCATCAAGTGGTACAACGACCAGGTTGTCGACAGCCTGAGGAGACAGGAAGGCAAGAGGCTCAGGAAGATGGCCGACAAGCTTGCTGATGATGGCAAGAGGGATGAAGCAGCAATTGTCGAACAGGAACGTCAGCTCCTCTTCGGCGCCCGCTTCCTCCTTCTTGCCAACAACAGGACCCTTGAGGCAAAGGACAGGCTGAACAGGCGGCTCAATGCCGAAGCAAAGGACAGTGCCAGAAGGGATGGGAGAAACCCTGATGAGGTCGGCCACAGACGGACCGACAATGCCGAGTCCAAGGCCGCGATACCCAGCTCGAACGAGAAGCTCCAGAATGCCGTGAAGGCACGGGAGGAGCTTTCAGACATCCTCTCCATCGGCAATCCTCAGCTGATGAGAAGGAAGCTGGAAGACTGGTCAAAGGTATACTCATCAGTGGGGATCTCTCAGCTGACAAGGTTCACGAAAACGATAAGCAACAGGATGGATGGCATAGTCTCAAGGGCCACCTTCCGCATCAGCAGCGGGAAGATAGAGGGTGTGAACGGCTTCATAAAGGCCCTCAGACGAAGCGCTTTCGGCTACCAGGACTTCGATTATTTCGCATACCTCATCTGGGAGCAGACGCATAAGGATTCCCTATATGGCAAGCCATCATCCGGAGGCCCAGCACGACCTTATTCAAGGAAGAAGCCATACAACCAGAAGCGTCTGAAGCAGACCGTCTTCAGGCTTCCTGAGAACAGCAATAAGGAGGCCGTATGACCTCCAGATTACACGCCAAAAGATTTAGATTCTTTTCTTTCATTGGTGGAAGCCTTTTTTTTGCTCTGTCATCATCAGGCAAAGAGGCTTCCACACCGAACTCTGCTCTGATGGCGACAGAACAGCCTCTATCCTATTTCGTCATCTGGCTTTTAGCAACGCTGTGCAGAAAGGAGTTTTTTTGAAAAAGCTTGAAAAGTATTACAAAAGAAGTTTTCAAAGTATGATTTTGCCTATTTTTGTTGCCTAACAACTCTGATTTGTTTGATGAGAATCTGTGAATTGAGCTCGATTTCGATCTAATTCCTTGTATTGTAACAATAAATTTGTTTGATAGTTGTTTGATACTTCTTTGATGATTGTTTGACAAAAGCACATTACTGTCATACAATTCAGCTATGAGACAGCATTATGACTATTATGCGCTTCTGAGTATTCTACGCAGCTATCAGAGGGAAGAAGGATGGTTTGAGTTCAAAGAAAACAATATCGATCCTGAGCATCTTGGCATTTATGTTTCTGCTTTGAGCAATACAGCTGCGCTGACAGAACATCCATATGGCTATCTTGTCTGGGGAGTATCCGATGGAACGCATGAGGTGGTAGGTACATCGTTCTCCCCTAAGAAAGAGAAGAAAGGCAATATGGAACTTGATGCATGGCTTGCTATCAATACCAATCCACGGATTGATGTGAGCTTCATAGAGCTCGATGTTGAAGGGGCTCGGGTTGTCATTATGGAAGTTCCCGCTGCTGTTTCATGTCCTGTAAGATTCATGAAGGATGAATATATAAGGATAGGTGCTGTGAATCAGCCACTTTCTTTATATCCTGATATCGAGCGCGAGCTATGGAGGCGCTTTGACAGGATTCCTCCTGAAATGCGGAAGCTGACCACGGGTCTGAGAGGTGAGGCTATACCGGATCTTCTTTCTGTCGATTCGTATTTCCATATGCTCAGGCTTCAGGTGCCGATTACTCTTGAAGAGAAACTCAACAGGTTTGAGCAGGAGAATTTCATTCAGAAAGATGATAATGGCACGTATTCGATAACGGTTCTTGGAGCATTGCTTTTTGCTATTGATTTCAATCTGTTTCCCAGTATTGCATCAAAAGCATTCAGGATCATCAGGTATGAGGGCTCGGGGCGTGTGAATGCCATCAATGATGTGATAATACCTTCAGGATATGCTTTCTCTTTTGAGAACATATGTAGTACAGCGGAGAATATGCTTCCTATCCACGAGATCATCGGAAGCGGTCTCCGGAAGGATGTGCGGATGTTCCCTTCTTCTATATGGAGAGAGGTTGTTGCGAATATGATGATTCATCAGGATCTCTCGGTATCCGGAAGCGGCCCCCTTCTTGAGGTATTTGATTCCAGGATAGAAGGCACGAATCCCGGTACGCTGCTTGTTCCGCGAGACAGGATTATTGATGCACCTCCTCGTGCCAGGAATGAGGCACTTGCGGCTTTCCTGAGAAGAATCCACGTCTGTGAAGAGAGGGGAAGCGGTTTTGACAGAATAGAGGAAAGCCTCGCAGCTTATTGCCTGCCATCTGTTCTTGCCGAGAACTCCGAAGGTTATACAAGAGTGAAGATATTCTGGTATCCATCTTTCCAGAAATGGACAATGGAAGACAGGATGAGGACATGTTATTTCTCGACATGCCTGAATTATATTGAATCGGTTCCTGTTTCGAATTCAGTGATAAGGGAAAGACTCGGAATCTCCTCGTCAAACAGCGCTGTTGTATCGCGGCTCATGAATGCTGCAGTGGAGGAGGGGCTTATCAAGGTAAAGGATTCATCCCAGGGAGCGAAGGCCAGGAGGTATGTGCCTTATTGGGCATGATTTGTTTGATGAGAATCTTCAGGATTGCAGTAAAATCAGCCTAATTGTTTGTATTATCCTGAATTCCTGAATATAAACTATGAATTGGAGTATGTAAAAGGATAATTCCTTTTAATATAATAAAATATAAAATCTTACTTCTGATTGGAATAGTTAAGAATATCAACTATGAAATTTCAATTAATATTCGCTCTAATTCCTTACCTATTAATAATTTGTTGTTTTATATCATAGTTATGAACTGGGAATTCAGGGTTGCAATTCTCGGGAGAAGGCAATGAGGTATGTCGAGGAGCTGCTCGAAGATGAAACGATGCTCAGGAAGGTCTTTGAATCTGACCTTGTTGTTGCAATCGACAGTTCCCATTCTCTGATCCAGGCAACTATCCGAGAAACGCCTAAAAGCTCAATCACCTTCGAGGAATTCGCCTCCCCTTGGTGGCACTGGGATACTTGTCCATATGTTCTCGCAAGAAGAGCCGCTGGCACCGAATCACATCCGGGAATCAAGCAGAGCTACGTGACAAGCAGCGAAATGTGGACACGCAGATATCTCATCACGTATTTCGGCAAATACAAGCTCCAGGATATCAGCGTAGAAATGATCAACACATTCTGGCAGGTGCTGAAGGACAAGCATGGTCTCGCTCCGAAG
>CASEGX010000043.1 GCA_949287505.1 uncultured Spirochaetales bacterium
ATGGTATCGCTGAAGAATGGGTCGGATTTCTCCTCGAGGTGGCTTCCTCCAACGTATCTTTATCTTGATAACTATATAGAGGTGCTCAAGGGTGGTGATTTGCTGAGAGCATTCGGCAATACTGTGCTCATAACGCTCGCGGCATCGTTTCTGGTTCTGTTTCTGGGAGCTATCTGCGCATATCCTGTAGCCAGGATAAAAGGTAAGCTAAGCTCCCTGATAACAAATATTGTACTTGCCGTTATGATGATTCCATCCCTTAGTGTAATCGTTCCTCTGTACACTAATATGCTGCGTCTTGGGGGAGTCAATACATACTGGGGAATAATACTGATACTGACGACTTATAATCTGCCGATGTCTGTATTCCTCTTCTCGAATTTCATAAGGAATATTCCAGAGGAGCTCGATGAAGCTGCCGCAATTGATGGCTGCAAGGATTTCCGGATTTTCTTCTCTGTGATTATGCCACAGCTACAGCCTGTCACGGCATCTGTTCTGATTTTAACAGGTGTCAAGATCTGGAATGATTATAAATATGCGCTTTATTTCCTCCAGGACAATGATCTGGAGACAATAACTCTTTATATTTCGAAGTTCTTCTCGGACTTCTCTGTGGAACTGAATGAAGCTGCAGCTGCTGCATTCCTTGCTATAGTGCCAGTCTGTGCAGTTTTCCTGTTCCTTCAGAAATATTTTATCTCAGGGCTTTCGGAGGGTTCCGTAAAATGATATCAATGGCAATAAGGCCGGAAAGCTGCCGGGCATTCGTTGACCGGCTTACAGATGCATACAGTACAAGTCTGGCAAATGTCCCACAGAAGTGGGTTATTAGCAGCAGGCTTTGTGACAAGGTAGAGGATTCTTCTTTTGTTCCATTCTATGGATATACTTCTGTTTATAAGCTTAACGATACAGAGCGGGAGAAGTGCATAGCCGTCCAGGACAGAATCATGGGCCGGCATGGAAATCTTTTCGTACCGCTGCCACCTCAGACTTTTCATCTTACCGCCCATGAGTTCTGCAATGAATATACAGTCTCATCGATTGCTTCGGAAATCGATGCGGCAGAGCAGGGTATAGAGGACAGAATCCGAGAGATGTTCCACAGCATAAAAGAGCGATGGGAAGGTGCGGAAATCCATCTGAGGGCCCTTGGTCCAAGCTGCGGGGCGGATGCACTAAGCATAAAATTCGTTCCGAAGGGGGCAATGGATTCGAGCATACTTCAGACGATATTTGCAGAGAGCGAGGACATATGGCCTGTTGGAACTCAGTATACTCCTCATGTGTCATTGGGATACTTCCGTACTAAGCTTTTCTCTGGAGAAGAGATTGTCTCTTTATACAAGGATCTCAATGATATTTCAGCTTCTACGGATTTCACAATCACGCTCAAAGCGGATGATCTTGTTTATCAGAGACATTTCGATATGCAAGATTTCAGGAAGATTCTTTCAGTAGGAGAGGCTTGATATGGATTCGTTTACGGAATATCGCGATGGTTTGTTCGGGAGATTCGAAGAGGACATAAAGAAGGTTCCTGAAAAATGGCAGGTTGCAGGAAATCTTGTCCGCAAAGTTTCTAAGGATGGCTTTCTTCAGCCTTTTTATGGATATACTTCAATCTTCGATTTGAATGATTCTGATTGTGAAAAATGCCGCGAACGATACGACAGTTTCATGGAAAAAGCGGGAGAGCTTGTCATTCCTCTCCCCGCTTCCTCTTTCCATCTGACACTTCACACTTTCTGGAATCAGAACAACTCCGGTTCTGTTGAGGAGGTAGATAGGCGGATATCTGTTTCCACTCCGGAGATTATTAAGACAATGGAGGTAGTAAGGAATGAATACAGCGAAGAGATCATCAGAATGGTATCCCCAGGGATAAGTACTACCTGGACGGATGTGGTAAGCATGAAATTCATACCGTATAGTCAGCATGATTACGATATTCTTTCCCTCCTTTTTAAGCGTATGGAGAGAATATGTCCATTAGGCCAGCCCTATGTTCCCCATATCTCATTCAGCTATTTCAAGGTAAAGGAGTACTCGAAAGAGGAAATTGAAAGGCTTGCTTATGCGATTAAATCCACGAATGCAAGGTATGGTGAAGCTTATGTGACATTGAACATAAATTCCCTCAGATTCTGTGTTCATAGTGATATGACTGGGTATGAGACAGCGATGTAATAGGGATTAGTGAACCTCCCCATCTTATAGAAGATGGTGCTTCCCTCTACGCGGCTTACCGCGCTTGCCCCTTTAGGGGGGTAGGGACTACCCTTCCACCGCCCGGTCTAGTTATACCTCTTTCCTGTCGTGAATGTGCAGAGCGAATGATTGTCCTTATCCCTCGTGACAGCTCTAGAGCCATCGAAGGCATACTTCGATGTTCCTGACGCATACACAGTCGAGAATCTCATTCCCTTCTTATGGGCTATGGCTTCTGTGCGTTTTATGATATCCCGCTTCCTCCAGAGGTGCAGTCGTTCCTTCACCCAGGCTTCCTCTTTTAGGTTGCTGTCCATGGCTATCACAATCGATGTTCCCGCTCTTCTTGATTCTGAGACAGTGAATGAGATGTCACGATAGAAGCGGGCGATAGCCTTTTTGACGGCGATGGACGAAAACTCAGATACGGACACATAGGTATTGCTATTTATCTCAAACATGTGAGAATTCTCACCCCTCAATGCAGAGAAGACAATATCAATATTCCGACATGAACATGGGAAAATCCCTACATCTATCAAGACATACCGCTTCATATATCGGAAATCATCTGAACACATGTAAGCATCGGTAGACTTGGACACCTTGGAAATGGGAATCTGAATATTACAGCAATTGTCAATGGACAGCCATGGACAAATCCTGATGAGGAATAACCATTTGATATTATGGCCTTTCCTGGTTTGTTCTAGGAAAGATCATTCTTTTATCGCATGAATGTTTTTGGCAATTGCTTGGTCTGTTCTGTCATCACTAACTGGCAGACTCTCATTGTTTATTTCTTTCAGTCTGTTGAAATTATCATAGAGAAGGTTTTTCGTTTCTATGCCGGATTGCTTAATTCCTGAATTATCTTGTATCTGCTTTGAAAGCTGAAGACCGCCGTTTTCACGACGGTCCTCTATGGTACACTTCATAGTAGAAGTAATCTTCACTTCTCTGCAAATTTCACATATTCATCATAGGCGATATTGTTCTTTGCCTCTTCTGAGATTGTCACCCCGGATACCATTGCAGGATTCAAAGTGTTACCATAGATAGATATCGGATTCTTGGGGTTCAGAGTTACAGGCTCATTTGATTCCCATTCTCCTGATATGAAGATTCTGACATTCTGTTTATCCGAAGTATTAAGGGATCCAATCAGATCATTAATATCTGTGTAAATCTCTGCGCCATCTTCTGTTTTGACAAGTATTCCATTTGCAGGAATCGCCATATATGAAATTTTTTCAATATCACAATACTCATCAACATTAGCAGGACGGCTAGGATATTCATCATGGTCATTTAGATGTTTGGGTGTTGTATAGGTAAATGCACCCAGAACATAATTATCGGGATTCAATATCCTGAGGTTGTCCCATGCGCGAATATCACCAGTGTTAGGTATCAGGGATTCTTCAATCACGTTTCCTTCTGGATCATACATAGCGGTAATATTCTCTATGTTTCCAAGTCTTAGCTTTTCTATATCCCCTTCTTTGAAAGTCGTGCTGTATACAAGCTCTGTTGATGGGGAAATACTGATTGAATTGCCAGCAGGAGTAAGCATTTTGTTGTAATAGTATATTGAGAACAGATCCATTCCGCCATATGTATTATATGCTTCAATTCTACCACCGTTGACAGTTATAGAACAGAGTGAAGAAGTTTCGATAGCTATTGTTGCGCCTGGATTTGTTTCATCTCCTTCTGTTGATTTCCCGATAAGGACAGTATTATTCACTACAGTATCAATATTCTGCGAATCCGTAAGAACATAATAGGCATACCATCCACTCAGAAGCGAGTCGTTGATAGTTACTTTATTCTTCATTTCTGAATTCTTTCCGCAGTCAAGTAATCTCATACCATATCCATGGCCGTTTTCTGCAACATAACAGTTAGAAATATTGACATTGACTTTATCGACATATTCCAGATTAATACCTGTACTGTATCGTCCTGCTTCGTTTTCAATTGAAATGGTTGTGTTTTCGACTGTCAGGTTTGCTTCAGTATCAACAGAATCCTTATTCATGAAAACCCTTAATCCTGAAATGTCCTTTACGCCCGCACTATCAAGAGAAAAGTATGAGTTCTTTACTGTGATATCCACTTCAGGAACTGCATATGACTGTACAGCTCTTTTCCCTGGTTCTGGCACAATTGCACTGTTCTCTATCTGAAGATTGAAATGGTTTATATGCGCATTGTCTTCTATCAATGCATTATCTTCAGAATCTGAATTAGTCAGATATAGGTTTTTGATAGTGACCTTATCTTCTGTAGCAATTGTGAGGTCAGCATTTATGACAGTGACGTCTGCTGTCGTGTACGAAGCAGCCCGGCCGTCGGTAAGTGAAACAGGTGATGAGCCGCCTCCGATTATTGCCATTCCATGGCTGATTGAGAAATTATTTCCTGCTCCTTCATTCTTTTCGAATGTTCCAACTGGAAGATACAGTGTCTTTACACTTGTATCGTTCAGGATATCTTGGATGGAAGGCTGTGTTTCATCTTCTGCGCTATATATTACAGTTGAGGAATCGGTAGCAGTGAATTTTGCAGTAAGCACCATATTTGAGCGAATTCTGCTTCCTGTATCTATTTTTTCGCCTTCATCGTTGAACCAGCCCAATGCTGTCAGGCCTTCCATCTCTGGTATTGCAGGAACTCTCGAGGAGTTGATTGTCTCATATACATATGGCTCATAATCCTGAATCTGTATCTTCAGTGTAAGGTTATATGTATTTTCTGAAGCAGGAGGAAACGGAGCAATAATTATCTGCCGGCAGGATGGTAGTGCAAACAGCAGTAAAATCAGAAGAATGATGGAAGCCCTAAAACCTGGGTTCTTCTCTCTCTCTCTCTCGTTCTGTGGAAATCATTTTTTCACCTCTGTTGGATATTATGTCACCAATCTTTGCAAAAAGAGAAGATTTTGATTCTTTTTCCGGAAACTTTGGCAATAAGCTGAGTGCTCTGCCGTAATTATTCTGGTTAATATGTCATAATCATCAGATGGTGATACCTGTGATTCACAGGGTAAGTTCTTATAATCAATCCATCAATCATTGTTTTCATTCCAATGTCTGAGGTACCATTTCATTTGTTATGGATATGATGGTTAATTTCCTGAGGCTGGGGGTGCTGTATACTTTTCATGCAGTTTCACTCTGTCTGCTTTCTGGGAGAAAAAAGGTATGGTTGTGGATTGTAATTTCTGTAGTTCTTGAGATCATCTCAGGTGTAATTCTTTGTAATATGGCTGCCTTCGCCAATGCAGTTGCGCTTATATATCTGTTAGCAATATCTGCATATTCGGCTGCTTTCTTCATCCTTGCAGATGGTTCATTTCCCAAACGGATTTTCATATTCATGACATATTCAATATATTTCATTCTTTCAGCAGGCCTTGGTATGTATATATCATCTGTATTCTTCTCAGGTACCTGGGTGGCAATGCTGATTAACAGGGTGCTGCTGTCCACGCTCGGTGTTGTATTCATCTGCTCCTCCACGCTGAACAGGGCATTGGAAATCATAGGAGGAATAAAGAAGGGGTGGTGGTACCTTGCGTTGTTCTCGACATTATCCATAATCGTCTCATCTCTCATGTGTCTCTCGCTTTTTGTAGATGAAGACAGAAGGTCCTTCGTTCCCTTCGTGGCGTTTTCCATCATACTCTTCTCTTCTTATGCCATTATCTTCCGGATGATTGGATTCATGACAAAAGAGAATGAACTTGATCTGATCAGAATGCAGCAATACATACTCGAAGAGGAGCTTATAGCTGAACGTGATTTTGTCGATGAGGCAAGACGCATCCGCCATGATATCAGACACGATAACCTTATCATGCTTGAGTATCTGAAGAGACATCAGATCGATGAGGCTATTTCATTTCTGGAGGAGTATGATTCCGGGTTGGACAAAGGCAGATTTCCCAGATATTGCAGCAATGATATCGTTGATGCGCTTCTTCGTATCACTGCAAGGCGCTGTAGCAATGCAGGTGTGTCATTTTCCTTCTCAGGAGAGGATGATGTTCCTCAGGACATAGGATTGTCGAAGACGGATACTGTGTCAGTATTCGGCAATCTTCTGGAGAATGCATTCGTTGCTGCTTCTGGAGGAGATGATGGATGGATAACTGTCAGGGCATTCGCTAGAAACAGCATGTTGCTTGTGGAGATACGAAACATTTTACATGGCAGTCTTGAATGGAGAAACGGTTTCCCCCTCACTACAAAAAGGGAAGGCGGAATCGGACTCAGAAGTGCTTCATCCATTATACAGAGATATTCCGGGATGATTGAGATTGCGGAGAATAACGGAGAGTTTTCTGCAAGAATCATCATTCCTATTGCATAACTGATATATGGTTGCTCTTTCATATAATCTTCTGATGTTCTAATATCCAGAGATATGGAATTCACGGATTTTGGCAATAAGCTTTCTTCTCATTCTGGCATCCTGCAGCTCATGGATGATATCGCGAAACCGCTTCCGAGCGGGGTTGTACCCAAACCTCTTGGGGGAGGAAATCCTGCAAGAGTCAAAGAGGTTGAGGAGGCATACAGAAGAGAGCTGGAGAAGCTTCTTTCAGATGGTGAGAAATTCGAGGATGTCATCTGCCATTATGACTCTCCGCAGGGGAGGGTAAGCTTCATCGAAGCTGTTGCTGAGTTCTTTCACAGTGAATATGGATGGCCCGTCGGACCGGAGAATATCGCAATAACGAATGGCAGCCAGAGTGCGATGTTCTACCTTTTCAATCTTTTTGCAGGAAAAACAGGAGAGAAGACAAAGACGCTTCTCTTTCCTTTAATGCCTGAATATATCGGCTATGCGGACCAGGGAATTGAAGAGAATGTATTTGTCAGCCTTCCATCAAAATGCGAGTATTATGATGACAGGACATTCAAGTACAAGCTCGATACAGAGGCCGTGGAATCCTATCTCTCATCGCATCCAGAGGTTGGTGCAATGGCAGTCTCAAGGCCGACAAACCCAAGCGGGAATGTGCTTACAGATGATGAGATCAGAAAGCTCTCTCAGCTTGCTGCCCGGCATTCGATTCCCCTTATTGTTGATAATGCATATGGTCTTCCGTTCCCTGATATCATCTTCGCAGACAATGCGGCTCCTATCTGGAATGAAAACATCGTTCTCTCAATGAGCCTTTCCAAAATCGGTCTGCCATCGATACGCACAGGCATCGTCATTGCAGAAAAGGAAATCATCAAGGCTGTCGGGAACATGAATGCAATCATCGCGCTTGCGACGGGGTCTATAGGGCCAGTGCTTGCAGAGGATCTTCTGAGAACCGGGGAGCTTACAAGACTTGCATCTGAAGTCGTCCTCCCATTTTACAAGGCTAAGGCTGATCGCATGACTGCGCTCATCCGCAAGTATTTTGACGGCACTGATTATTATCTTCACAGAATCGAAGGATCCATCTTCTGCTGGATTTATCTTCCATCTCTTTCGATACCGACGCTTCAGTTCTATTCAGAGCTGATGAAAGATGGCGTTGTCACAGTCCCCGGAGAGTATTTCTTCTTTGGCAGCAAGGAGCAGATGGAGGGTGGAGCATATCCTCACGACCATTATGATAAATGTCTTCGCCTCAATTATTCCGGGCAGGATGAACTGGTTGAGGAAGGGGTCCGGATCATTGCAGAGAGATACCGTCAATTTTCTGTTTGACGGCATAAAATGCACGCCATAAACTGAAAAGCGAGGTGTGTATGGAAAATCTTTCGCTTTTCTATGCACTGTCATTCCTGACAGTTGTCATAGCGTTTGCCTTCGCTCTTTATCTTTATCTCTGGGTAAAGAAGATGAAGGTTCAGAATCGTCGTATTGAGGAGATCTCAAAGCTTATCAAGGAAGGTGCGGATACCTTCATGAGGAGGGAGTACAGGATACTTGCCATCTTCGCAATCTGTGTCGCTGTAGTTATATTCCTCATCCTTCCGCAGCCGATATGGCATGGAAAAATACTTTCCAATTTCTCGATGGCTCTTGCTTATATCGCAGGAACCGTTCTTTCCGCCATTGCCGGAAAAATCGGAATACTTGTTGCAACCCTTTCAAATGGACGTACAGCAGAGAGTGCGACAAAGGGAATCAAGAGTGCGTTCCTTGTCGGTTTCCGTGGCGGAGCTGTCATGGGCCTTCTTGTCGTCGGCTGCTCACTGCTCGGGGTGACTGCGGTCCTGATGCTCACAGGTGATACGACAATCCTTCTCGGTTTCTCGTTCGGTGCCAGTTCTCTGGCTCTTTTCGCAAAAGCCGGAGGTGGAATCTTCACAAAGACTGCTGATGTCGCTGCTGACCTTACAGGAAAGGTTGAGCTCGGCATTCCGGAAGATGATCCAAGAAATCCTGCTGTCATCGCGGATAATGTCGGTGACAATGTAGGTGATGTTGCTGGAATGGGAGCCGATCTCTTTGACTCGAACGTGGCAGCATCCGCATCAGCTCTTGTCCTTGCCGCTTCTCTTGCAGGAGGGGAGTGGAACAATATCTCGATGGTGTTCTGCTATCTGTTCCTCGGTCTTCTTGCATCTGTTATCGGTATAGCAACAGCAAAGGTCGGGAAGAACGGAAATCCCACCCATGCGCTCAATTCTTCCACATATGTGACAACCGCGATATTCCTTGTCCTGACAGCTGCCGCTACTGCAGTATTCCCTGGTTTCTCATGGAGAATATGGGGAGCATCTTCTGTTGGTCTTCTTGTAGGTGTCATCATCGGAATAACCACAGATTATTTCACTGATGATACGAAGCCTATTGTTCAGAAAGTTGCTCATGCTTCTTCTTCCGGCCCGGCTTTCACCATTCTCTCAGGTGTCTCTTACGGTTTCATTTCCGCGCTTCCTGCCATGATCGGAATCGCCATATCCGCACTTGTTGCATATAAGCTCTGTGATCCAATGGGAGAGGGCTATGCGATATTCGGAATAGCCATGGCTGCTGTAGGTATGCTCAGTATCGTCGGAATGATTATCTCAAACGACGCATATGGCCCTATTGTAGACAATGCGCGAGGACTTGCAGAGATGGGAGACCTCGGAGAGGAAACGATAAGGATTGCTGATGAGCTTGATAGTGCCGGAAACACTGTAAAGGCCGTGACAAAAGGTTTCTCCATCGGAGCTGCCGGTCTTACGGTCATCTCACTCCTTGGTGCTTTCATGTCGGAGGTCAATGCCGCACTAGCTGCAGCAGGCAAGGAAATCATAACAGGTTTTGATATCATGGAGCCGACGGTGTTCTTCGGAATCCTTATCGGAGCTGCAGTTCCTGCTGTGTTCTCCGCAATGCTCATTCTCGGCGTTGACAGAAATGCCCAGAGGATGGTCGCGGAGATTCACCGCCAGTTCAATGAGATAAAAGGACTGAGGGAGGGAACGGCTTCTCCTGATTACAGCAAATGCATTGATATAGCAACCTCCGGAGCTCTCAAGGAACTTGTTCCTGCAGGTATGATGGCGATTCTGATGACTCTTGCTGTCGGTTTTATCGGTGGCCCTGAGGCTATCGGAGGATTTTTGCTTGGCAATATCGTCAGCGGTCTTCTTCTTGCGCTCTTCATGTCCAATTCCGGAGGTCTCTGGGACAACTCCAAGAAGTATGTTGAGGCTGGCGCTGAGGGTGGCAAAGGAAGCGAGGCCCATAAGGCCGCTGTCATTGGTGATACTGTCGGAGATCCGTTCAAGGATACCGCAGGCCCGTCAATCAACACCCAGATAACGGTTGTTTCACTTGTGTCCTCACTCTGTGCGGCAATCTTCGTAGCCCTCTCAATATTCTGAGGCTTTTCTCCCTTCCCCTCTTCTTGCTATCATCAGAGGGGAAGGAGATAAATGGGCCGTAATCTTATAGTAGGGGATATTCACAGCCAGTACGGACTATTGCAGGATGTGCTTTCTGCCGCATCCTTTTCGCCATCGGAAGATACGCTCTATTCAGTCGGAGATATTGCTGACAGGGGGCCGGAGACTGTCCGTCTGATACAGTTCCTGTCATCGCTTCCTTCCTATAAGCCGGTGCTTGGCAATCATGATATATGGCTCCGCGATTATCTTGTTTCCGGTTTGTGCCCGCCCGTATGGCTTGATTCAAACGGCGGTCTGAGAACCGTGAAGGATTTCATGCGATCCCACGTTTCCGGAAAGGAAAGGGTAGAGATGGGGGAATGGCTGTCTGCAGCACCATATGTCCGCATAGAGGAAAGATACATTGTCATGCATGGCGGCGTTCCTTCGGGGTGGACAATGGCCGAGCTGGAGAAGATAGCCTCCCTTCCTCCAAGTACTATCGGATACCCTGGCATTGAAGATGAATCTTCATCGCCTCTGTGGAACCGCAGTTACCTGCAGAGCGCAATGGCCTTTGAGAATGGTGCAGATCCTTCCGTATTGCAATCTCCGCTCAATACAGCCAGAAAAATATTCATAGGACACACTCCTCTCAATGCCCCCTTTCATTCCGAACGCTATCATCTAACTGCGGTTGATACCGGAGCCGGTCATGGAAAGAAGCTTACGCTCATGGATATGGATACATTTGTCTTCTGGCAGTCAGGAAAAGACGACTGAAGCCGGTTTGCATGCTAAACTTCACTCATGAAGAAAATTCTCGCTTTATCAATTGTCTTGATCATGGCCTTCACGCTCTCTGCACATACAGAGCCTTTCGTGATGCTGGCCCTTGCATCTCCCTCTCTGGTCTTTTCACGGACAGGGATGAGCGGGGAATGCAGCATTGAGGAGCTTGAAAATTCTGAGGCTATGTTCTTTTCACTGCCTGATGAGGTGATGAAATCCGGAATAAGCCTTTCTGACATGACCTCTGATAATATCATGAAAGCAGGAAAGACCATGCTTGATCTGGCTTTTCTCATCTCCGGACTCGATAACAGCGAGGTCCTTGAGGCTTCAGGTTCTGTTGTGTTCCAGCCAGATGCCGATGAGAACGAAGGCAGAGTATCTCTGGACATAATCTATGACGATGTTTCGCTTCTCTATCGTTTCGGTTCACGCACAGACAGCACAAGGCTTGATGGAAAGGTCCGTATCGAGTTTCTGTTCTTTGAAAAGCCTCTTGTGGTAATCCGGATCTCCTCAGAGGATATGCTTATTAATGGAAATCCGTCGTATTACAAAGAAGAAATGGATGTAGAGGTGTGGATGAATGAGGAGCTTGTATCTGCATACATGGCTTACCGGGATGCGGATATGGAAGCAATGCACAGGGAGGTTGCCTCTGAGCTTTCTCCTCATACAGGAATGACAGAAGCTGATATTCTCGCATTCGCTTCCTCTCATGATTCTCTTGATCTTCTCGATGCCCTCTCTTTCCTCAGTCTTGCTTCACGCGACGATGATCTGGATGAGCTTGAGATTCTTTCCCTTCTGATTTCTCCTCGGGTTGTATTAAACGGAGTGGTGCAGGAAGACATACAGCTTGGGAATCTGATGAATCTTGCACTCGGTATTGATAATCTTGTCTCGTCTTTTGAGTGACTGAGAGAGCCCTTGATGCTAGACTGGTGATATGGACGATAAAATCAAAGCTGTTATCATCGGGGGCGGCATTGCTGGTGTGCAGGCTGCATCCCTGCTTCATGATATGTCTGTCACCCTTATTTCCGATGAGCCTTTTTTTCCATATTACCGCATGCGGATTGAGGAGATACTGGGAGGCAAGGATCCTTCTTCATTGTATATACATCCTGAAGCTTGGTATCAGGAAAGGGGTATTGAATACATCCATGCTCGTGCAACGAAGATAGAGAATGGTGCCGTCGTACTTGAGGATGCCAGAAAAATTCCTTTTGACAGGCTACTGATAGCTACAGGAAGCAGTGCAAGGTGCCTGAATCTTCCCGGAGGACGCCGTGATATCCACGTGCTGCGTACGGCAGAAGATGCAATCTCTCTTCGCGAGGCACTGAAAAAAGCCGATAGCTTCACAGTAATCGGTGGTGGTCTCCTTGGCCTTGAGGCAGCTTATTCTGTCGCAACGGATTTCCACATTCCTGTCAGTGTTATAGAGACTGCAAGCCACATCCTGCCCCGTCAGCTCGATAAGGAATCTGCGCTTCTTTTGCAGGCGAAGCTTGCAGAGGCAGGTGTGAATGTGATCGTGTCCGGAGAGACAGAAAGCGCTGATGATGCTTTTGTCTATCTGAAAGATGGGCGGAAAGTGGCAGCATCGGTTCTCTGCTGCTCTGTGGGCGTCAATCCGGGGAAGGAGATAGCAGAGTCCTCTGGCATTGCAGTGAACCGTGGCATACTTGTAGATCATCAGCTGAAGACCTCGATGGAGAATGTGTGGGCTGCAGGAGATGCTGCGGAGCTTGATGGGAAAACATTCGGACTTGCAATGCATGCCCGCGAAATGGGGAGTGCGGCTGCAAAAGCAATGATGGGAGAGAGTGTGGACTATTCTCCCTCAGAGCCTTCTGCTCTTCTCAAGGTCGGCGGTATTGATGTTGTGTCATTCGGCATCCCAGAAGGCGAGAAGCATGTGGAGACTGATGGAGAGAGGCATAGGACATTCTTTACAGACAATGGGATACTTAAGGGTGCCATTCTGATAAACGATAAGGCATCGATGATGAAAGTAAAAGCGATGATAGGGAGGGAATATGGACGATCTTGAGAAAAGAGCGCTTGAGTATCATGATGGCGGGGTGCCGGGAAAGGTCTCGGTAGTGCCTACAAAACCATGCAAGACTGCAGAGGACCTTGCTCTTGCATATACACCGGGGGTTGCAAAACCTGTACTTAAAATCGCGGAGAATCCGCGGGATGCCTATCGTTATACAGCAAAAGGAAATCTTGTTGCGGTGATCTCGAATGGAACTGCCATTCTTGGTCTTGGCAACAGGGGAGCTCTCGCCTCCAAGCCGGTTATGGAAGGAAAGGGAGTTCTTTTCAAGAGATTTGCGGATATTGATGTCTTTGATATAGAGATTGATGAGAATGATCCAGAGAGACTTGTTGATATCATCGCATCCCTGACCCCGACATTCGGAGGAATCAATCTTGAGGATATAAAAGGACCGGAGTGCTTCTATATCGAAAAAGAGCTCATAAAACGTTGCAGCATCCCCGTATTCCATGATGACCAGCATGGTACTGCCATAATCGCAACCGCAGGGCTTATGAATGCTGCTGAGATTACAGGCCGTAAGCTTGCAGAGACAAAGGTCGTTGTCAATGGAGCTGGCGCTGCCGGTATCTCCTGTGCACGCATGTTCGTGAATGCCGGTGTAAGGAAAGAGAACATCATCATGCTTGACAGCAAGGGTGTGATTTATAAAGGAAGAGAGGGGCTTACAGCTGAGAAAGCTGAGTTTGCTGCAGAGACTGATAAGCGAACGCTGGAAGATGCAGTGAAAGGGGCTGATGTATTCATGGGCCTGTCCGTTGCAGGATGCCTTGGGAAGGATATGCTCAGGACAATGAACCATGATCCCATTGTCTTTGCAATGGCAAATCCGGACCCTGAGATTACATATGAGGATGCGGTATCTGTACGCGACGATGTCATTATGGCAACTGGCCGCTCTGATTACCCTAACCAGATAAACAATGTGCTCGGTTTCCCTTTCATTTTCCGTGGTGCACTTGATGTAAAGGCAAAGAGAATAACAGAGAACATGAAGATGGCAGCTGCTATTGCACTTGCTTCCCTTGCTAAGGAGCCGGTATCGGAAGAGGTCAGGAAAGCATATGGGGGCAAGGAGTTCTCGTTCGGACGCAATTACATCGTACCGAAGCCATTCGATCCAAGGGTCATTGAATATGAGGCTGTAGCAGTTGCAAAGGCTGCGTGTGAAGATGGTGTTGCTGAGAATCCGATTACAGACTGGGATGCATACAGAGATTCCCTTAAAAAGAGAATGGTAAAGTACTGGAAGTGAGAATGGACGGGAAGTATTATGCAGAAGGCCTTTCCAGAATGGTTCAGTGCCGGACAATAAGCGTTGAAGGAAAGGAAGCTGGAGAGGCATTTGATGAGCTGAAAGCTGTTATGAGGGAACTCTTCCCTCATGTGTTCAGTTCCCTTGAATATCTTGATTTCTCCTCCTCAATCTGTATGAGATGGAAAGGAAAGGATGAGAGTCTTCCGCCTGCCATGCTCATGGCTCATCAGGATGTCGTTGCGGCAGAAGGGGAGTGGAAGCATCCTCCTTTTGCTGGAGAAATAAGCGACGGAAGGGTCTGGGGCCGCGGAACGCTGGATACCAAGTGTTCTCTCTATGCAGCATTTCAGGCTGTTGAAGAAGCGCTTATTGCAGGTTTTGTACCATCAAGGGATATATATCTTACATCTTCCTGCAATGAGGAAACCGGAGGAAATGGAGCTCCATCAATTGCAGCTTATCTTAAGGAGAAAGGCCTTGATTTCTTCCTTATCCTCGATGAAGGTGGCTGCATCAAGCGTAATTTCATCGCAGGGAGCAATCAGCTTTTTGCCGCAGTCGGATGCGGAGAGAAGGGATCTGCCGGTTTCCGCCTGGTTGCCAGAAGCATAGGCGGGCATGCTATGAACGCTTCTTCTGATAATCCGATACTGCGCCTTGCCAGGATGGTCTCATACCTTGGGACCGGTGCAGTCCTCGGGGGATTTTCTGATGTGCTTACAGAAGAGAAAAGAAGACGGGTAGCTCCATTTTCCGGTCCAGATTTCGATGCGGAGGAACATGTTGTCATTTCATATACGATGGCAGAAGGTTCAGATAAGCCTTCAAAGGTTCCTGCCGTGGCATCTGTAACGCTCCGTGCAATATTCCCTTCAGCTTTCACCCCTGAGACTCTCCGGGAAAGACTCCAGCAGATTGCTGATGATTATGGCATCGATGTTGAGCTTGATACATCAAGAAACGCAACTCCTGTCTCATCTTATGATACCGAGGCTTTCAGGTTGCTTGAGAGTGTCATTGAAGAGGTGTATCCGGAAGCTGTAACCGTACCCTTCATTCTTGGAGGAGGTACCGATGCCAGGAATTACTCTGGAGTATCTGAGAACATTTTCAGATTCCTGCCAATGAATGTTGATTCTGATCAGCAGATGAGAGTCCATGGTATCGACGAGAATGTATCTATAGACAGGCTTGAAGAGACGGTGAGGTTCTATAAGACACTGGTGTCAAAACTGTGAAAAAATAAAAGACTGCTCGGCCTTCCGAACAGTCTTTCCATGCCCCCGGATTTCTGAATTTCCAATAGGGGCCAACGTATCTTTTAAGTCGTCTCCACGACTGCCCAGATACATTTCGGGGGTATCTCAGAGCTTTTCCCCATCGGATCTTTCTTCCGACTTCTGTGCCGCTTTCCCACGGCTCAAAGGAGATTCAGGGTTCTCCTAAGACTTTTTCCTTGCAGGATTTACCTTCCTGCCTTACACCTATACGCTATCATCGGTTCATGGAGCTGTCAACAGAAAGTTTCGGCCCCAGAACGCGGTATCAAATGCCAAAGTAAATGCATGGATTCTCAGTTGTCCTCATAGTCTGTTTCGGGGAACTGCCTATGCATCTTGTCGATATACTCCTTTGCCTTCTTCCTGTTTCCGAGGCTGTCATTGCATATGAAGAGAACTGAAAGGCAATCCTTTTTAAGATCCGTATCCTCTGCTGCCAGTGAATTGTACGCTTTACTGGCAAGGAGCAATGCATCCTTATCATGTCCCATGTAGTGCAGTTCCTTTGCCGCAGAGATCAGACTGTCATTTGCCTCCCTGCTGCTCTTGCCTTCGATTTTCCGGTATATCTCATAGCTTTCCATGAAAAACCTGTAGCTTTTCTCATGCTCATCTATGTTCGAGTATGCCGTAGCAAGATTCGAGGCTGTAAAGGCTATATCAGACTCATCGTCATTATTGAGTTTTCTCTCATCGTAGATTTTCCTATAGCATTCAATTGCCTCATCAAACCGGTCGAGGTTGGATATGGCTGAGGCGTAGTTTTCCATCATGTGCAGAGCATCTTCGTCCTTTCCTGTTTCATGGAAGTGTTCATATGCTATCATCCAGTGTCTGGACGCCTCCTCATAATTTTCAGTATCCATATCATAAGAGGCAATTGCCACATGCATTGTATTCACATCGTCAATGTCCATGAGTTTAAGGTCTTTTCCCTCATATGCTCCGATGGCCTGTCTCATGTATCGTACTGCGCGCTTCTTGTTCCCTCCTTCATAATACATGAGTGCCAGGTTCTTCAGAGCCTTCGCGTACTCAATGGAGTCCTTGCCATAGTGTTTTTCTGAAAGTTCCACAGCAGCCTGGCATGTTTCTATGGCCTCATCATATCGTTTGAGACCCGAGTACAGCGCTGAAAGGGAGAAATCAATGTTAATCTGCATCTCATCATCGCCACTGTATTTTTCCTTGAGGGAGAGAAAGGCAGGGATTGTAATCTCTGTATTCTTGATGATGGAGAAGATGAAGCGGATGAAGAGTCCCATAATCTCCATCCTTCTTCCCGAAAAAGCTGCATCCAGTTCGCAGAACGATGTGATTAACGCATCGATACTTTCTTTTGTTTTCTCCTGTTTTCTCAGAGCATACAAGATAGGGTAGACGGCAATGACGGAGGAGCTTAATGAAGCCTTTGTCTGAAGGAGAAGATCATAGTGTTCCCTGGCAAGAGAGAGAAGTTTTCCGTCATCTCCCTTTATTCTCTGCACTTCAAGCCGTGGCTGATATGCTTGCAGCGTCCTTTCGTCAGTATCTCCGTATTTTTCCCGGAGTGTTTCGTAATTGCTCTCCGCAAGCTCTTCAGCTTTCTTGTACTTTCCTATAGCAAGAAGATTCATCACAAGGTTTGACAGGATCTCGCTTGTTTCGATTCCATGCTGTGAATACAGATGATAGGCTTCTTCCTGGCACTCTGTGCTTTTCTCGGTCTGCTCATCCTCCTGGTATACCTCAGCAAGCGACATCAGAACCCTTGCTTTCAGCAAACCGGTTTTGTCAGTTTCTTCTGCACGGGATACGAGGTCTTCCAATACCCTTATTGATTTCCTGCAGTCGTCGTATGCATTGAATGTCTCCGCTTCAGATTCAGAAAGAATCGTCCTCCAGTCATCATCGCCATATGCTTCCCTGAGAGCCTCTGCAGCCTTGTTGTAATACTTTTCGATATCATCATCGCTGATATCCCCAAGCATTATATTTGCAAACGCGATGGCACTTCTGTCATCCGCATTTTCTGCGATGGCCAGTGCCTTTCCAATGAGACGATGCATCTCGGCATCGGATTCCTCTTCCATTGCCTTAAGTGAAAGGAAGAAAACGGCAAGAGGCGTATCCAGTGCATCGGCTTCGTTCTCATCAGTATCGATAAGACGGTTGGCTTCCGGCTTCATCTGGGCATATGCAAACCAGTCAGCCATTGCAGACACTGCAATGAATAAAGCCTTGTCACTTTTCGCTTTGAAAGCATCTGCTTCCATATAGGGACTTATAAGTGCCCATGCATCATCATATTTCCTGAATTCGATCAGCTTGAAAAACTCTTCAGCGTCCTTTGCCTTCAGAGTCTGGTAATTCTTTTCTTCCATGTCACAAGTGTACACGAAATCAAAGAGGCAAAGAACCGTGATATTTCCTGCAGTATAAGAACACGCTCTTATCTGTGAAAACCGTAACCCTCTCTGGATTTTTGCATCTATATGAAGCTTGCAGAAAGGAGAATATATGAAAAAGATTATTCTTTATTTTCTTGTTCTTGTTTCATTAGCAAGCTGTGATTTCGGCGGTGTTTTCGATAATATTCCAGCCATCGTATTTCCACCGGAAAGTGAGAGCTATGAATATGTGATCCAGTCAGGAAATCCGTATCTTTACTTCGGCTATGCTGTTGAGACTGTTGAATACAAGGATGGTACAATCATTGCAGGCGAGCTGGAGTACAGCGTTGATGGCAGCCGTGTTTCTCTTCCTGGAGGTAATGCGGAGATAGCTGTCTCCACAAGAAGCATCACGATTTCATATCCTGGTCTTGAGCCAGTTGTTTTTGTTTCTCTCTGATGAGGCGCATTATCATATCGGCTGTATCCGGAAGATCCTTTTTAATCTCGTGTTCCCATACTCTGATCACAGTCCAGCCCATGCTGTGGAGCACGTGATTGACCTCTGCATCCTTTTGTATGTTTCTCTCAATCTTCGGTATCCAGTAATCCCTGTTCGTCCTGATTGACTTCTCCCTGTTCTCCCAGTCATATCCATGCCAGAAATCACCATCACAGAAGACTGCCACCTTGTATTTTCTTATTGAGATATCTGGGTGGCCGTAAACGTTCTTGCTGTTTTTCCTGAAGCGAAGGCCGCGATGCCAGAGTGCTTTGGAAAGCAGCACCTCGATAGAGGTGTTCTTTCCGCGTATTCTGGACATGTTGTAGCTTCTTGCGGAATCTGTCAAAACTTAGGCTTGAGCCTCCCCAGTTCTCTTTCTGTGATGAGCTGTACATTCTCAACAGGGCGGCCAGCGATGAATTGTCTTGCAGCACATTCTCCTTCCAGTCTGCCTGTAGCATCTCGATAGGACATGAAGCCATGATAAGCCCCTTTCACCATCAGGGCATTCGCTTTTGTTCCTGCTGCATTCAATGCTTCTGCATAGAGCTTTCCGTCATCTGAAAGCGGATCAAGCTCCGCTGTGATGATCAAAGCCGGAGGCAGCCTTGACAGATCTGTTGCCAGAAGAGGGGAGAACATCGGTGAGAGTATGTCCTTTGGTTCCCTTGCGTAATTCTTGACATAGAAGGAAAGCATCTTCTCATTGAGCATCGGACTGTCTTTGTAGTTGAGCATTGACTGTGTTCTCAGCCGGCAGTCGGTAATCGGGTAGAAAAGTATCTGTCCTGCGAGCTGGGGCCCTTTCCTGTCCCTTGCAAGCATCGCAGTAACTGCAGCAAGGTTTCCGCCCGCGCTGTCGCCTGCGATGAAGATCCTGTCCGGATCGACTTTCCAGTACTTGGCACCCTCTGAAGCCCACAGAAGCGCATCATAGCAGTCTTCTGCTGCTGTCGGGAACTTCGACTGAGGGGCCAGACGATAATCGATGAGGAGGATTGCGGATTGGGTTACTTCTGAAAGATGCTTGAGAAAGATCGAATAGAAGGACATGTTCCCGAAAACCCATCCTCCGCCATGGCAGAATATCGTAAGAGGAATAAGTCCTGTCCTCTCAGAAAGTCTTGGATCTGAGAAGTAATATCCTGTTACGGCTCCTCCTGTCACTGGTATTATGAATGTCGATACGTTTGTTTTCCCTGGCGGGCACAGCACCTTTCTCTCGCCCCGCCTTGATATCGACATGTTGTTTATATTGTTAATCAGGTCATCAGTAAGAGAATCAGGGTCTCTTACCTGGAAGCGGCTTGAGACGGTTATGATTCTCTTCATTCTGCCTGTCAGTTTATATTCCGGCATGCATTAATCGTATAAGTATCGATTGATGCGTGCAAGTAAAATGGTGGTCTCTTCAGGAAAAGTAAACACATTTCATGGCTTTGGTGCGCCTTTCCTGAGGATTTTCGGAAGCGATATCATGAATACGATGAATGTTGTGGTTGCTGATGTGGCATCTGAGATTGATTCTGCCAGAAATACACCTGTCGTTCCAAGGCTTGTCGAGGAAAGGATATATACAAGAGGAATCAGGAGCACGATCTTCCTGAAGACTGCCATGTACAGCGATATCCTGGCCTGTCCGAGTCCTATGAATGTCTGCTGTGAGCAGCTCTGAAGTCCGAAGATAGCCATACCGGTGATGAAGAATTTCATATAAGGAATAGCGAAGCTTATGAGCTCTGTGTCTGTCGTGAAAAGACTGATTGCCGTGGCCGGGAATATATTGCAGAGACAGGATGTGATAAAACAGTAGATGAACTCGACTGTCAGTGCGAATTTGTAGATTCCTTTTACTCTGTTATCAAGGGCAGCACCGAAATTGTAGCTTATGAGAGGTGTGACTGCCTGGTTCATGCCGTTCACAGGCATGTTTATGAAGGTGAGGATTGAGGAGAAGATCGTCATTGTTCCGACAGCCATGTCCCCGCCAAGGAGCTGCAGACGTGAGTTGAAAACGACGTTTATCGCAGCTTCGGTCGCACTCATGATAAACGGAGAGACACCGAGTGCGAGAATCGGGAAAAGAACACTCTTCTTTATCTGAGGCTTTCTTATATTCAGTTTTATCGTGCTGTGCTTGCTCGCAAGGAAAACGACAACATAAAGACCTGAGACAGCCTGGCTGATGACGGTTGCAATAGCAGCGCCTGCAGCCCCCATGTCGAAGATGAAGATGAAAACAGGATCCAGAATGATATTGAGCGCTGCTCCGATGATGACCGTGAGCATGCTCATCGTTGTCTTTCCCTGCGCGGATATGAAAGGATTCAGGCCCAGTGTCAGCTGTACGAACGGGGTTCCTATGAGATAAATCGTCAGATACGAATCTGCATGTATGAATGTTCTCTCTGAAGCTCCGAACATGTAAATGAGCGGATCTTTAAGGATATAGAAGATGACCATGAGAATGGCAGACATCGCGACAAGTGAAGTTGCAGAGACTGTGAGTATCTCATCTGCCTTTTTGTTTTCTTTCTGTCCCAGTCTTATTGCAGCAAGAGGTCCACCGCCGCTTCCGATCAGATTGGAAAAAGCCGTTATCAGAAGGATTACAGGGTAAGTGATGCCGACACCTGTGAGAATCTCTGCTCCCGCACCCTCAAGATGCCCCAGATAAATCCTGTCTACGATATTGTAAAGTCCGTTTACCAGCTGTGCGATTATGAGCGGGAAGGCCATTTCCATGACCAATGAAGGGATTCGTTTTGTCCCCAGTTCGTTCTGATTCATCGGTAACCTCTGGGGCGATTATATTCCTATGTGGACTTTGTGTGTAGAAGAGTACTAGAATACAGGTGATGAAAGAAGGGAGATGGATAAAGACACTTGATCCGTTCGCAACCATTGTTCCTTATATAATGGTCGAGCGGAGTGATAGTCAGAATACGATTACCGACTGCTTTGATGTCAGTGGTGCGGAGCAGCTTGTACGTCGCCTCAGGACCGAAGGATATGATTCCATCGGTATTCTGCATATCATACTTGCGGCTTATGTCAGGGCTATCTCACAGCGCCCTGCTGTCAATCGTTTCATACGTGGTCAGAAGATCTATGCCAGAAACGGCATTGTCATAAACATGGCCGTGAAGCGGAAAATGAGCCTCGATGGAGCTGAGACAACAGTAAAGCTCAAATGCAATCCATCCGATACCCTCATAGATATTTATCATAAATTCAATGACCTTCTTGTGGAGACGATAGGAGAGGAGACAAAATCCAACGGCACGGATACTGCCGCCAGAATCATCGGGTATATTCCGGGGCTTATAAAGAAGTTCGTGATATGGCTGCTGAAGACAATGGATTATTTCGGCCTTCTGCCATCAGCGCTTACGGATGTTTCTCCATTCCATGGCTCAATGTTCATAACAAGCATGGCTTCTCTCAATATACCTCCTATCCGCCATCATCTGTACAACTTCGGCAATGTTCCGGTCTTCATCGCTTTTGGCGCCAAGAGGGCAGAGCTTGTTCTTAACGAAGATGGATCTGTTTCCAAGCGCAGGGTAGTCGATTTCGTTGCCAATCTCGATGAGAGGATATGTGATGGATACTACTATGCCTCAACGCTGAAGATGTTCAAGAAATATCTTGTCTCTCCAGAGCCGCTTCTCAATCCTCCAGAGACTGTTGTGGAAGATGTAAAATAGAAGAAAGCTAATCCAGACGAGGGACTTCGGAGCGGATATTTCCCGGAAAGTTTTGCGATGTCCACTTTGTATTCATATTTCTTAAATATTTATGCATAGCTAGTAGCATAAACAGAGTTTTTATGTATAATTATGCCGTAATATGGAGGAGAAATGATTAAAGCCGCAATTCTTGGTGCTACTGGATATGCCGGTGCAGAGCTTGTCAGCATTCTTTCTGGACATCCTGAGACAGAGCTTGTTTACCTTGCTTCCCACTCATATGCAGGTAAGAGATTCTCTGATATCTATCCGGGGATGAGAGGAGTCTGTGATGATATCCTCCGTGAGGATGATATAAAGAAAGCGGCAGAGGAGGCTGATGTCGTTTTCCTTTCCCTGCCTGCAGGGCTTGCTTCAGCAATGGTCACAGATGAGCTTCTTTCCCATGCGGCGGTCATAGACCTCGGGGCGGACTTCCGTCTTCATGACAAGGATGTGTATGAAAGCTGGTATAAGACAGAGCATCATTCGCCTTCCCTGCTGCAGACGGCAGTATATGGACTTCCTGAAATCCATAGGAATACGATAAAGGGAAAGCGTCTTGTCGCAAACCCCGGCTGCTATACAACATGCTCGATCATGACTCTCTATCCTCTTGTGAAAGCCTCACTGATTGAAACAGACGGAATAATAATCGATGCCAAGAGCGGGACATCAGGAGCCGGAAGAGGAGAGAAGCTCGGGTCTCTTTTCTGCGAGGTGAATGAATCCATCAAGGCATATGGTGTCACCACGCACAGGCATACTCCAGAGATTGAGCAGGAGCTTTCGGAAGCTGCTGGACGCAGTATCGTTCTTCAGTTTACACCGCATCTTGTTCCTATGAACCGTGGAATCCTCTCTGTCTGCTATGCCCGCCTTAAAGCCGGTGTGACTGAAGAGAGTATTAAGGAAGCCTATTCAATCTATAAGGATGAACCATTTGTGAGGATTATAGATACGCTTCCGGAAACGCGCTATGTGAAGGGTACTAATCTAGTGGACATATCCTGGCGCATGGATAAGCGTACAGGGAATATCATCGCGATGGGAGCGATAGACAATCTTGTGAAGGGTGCGGCCGGACAGGCTGTGCAGAATATGAACATACTGTTCGGTCTTGATGAGAAGACGGGACTTTCAAGGGGCGCACACAGTCCTCTTTGATACGGAGAATGAGATGAAGATAATAAATGGTGGAGTTGTAGCTGCAAAGGGATTCAAAGCAGCAGGAATACATGCAGGGCTGAAGAAGGCAAAGAAGGATATGGCACTTGTTGTCTCTTCCGTGGATGCCGAGACTGCAGCTGTCTTCACGACCAATGTTGTCAAGGCTGCTCCTGTGATCTGGGATCAGGGAATTGCCAGAAGCGGGGTGGCAAGGGCTGTTGTTGTGAACAGCGGAAATGCAAATGCCTGCACGGGAAAGAAAGGCCTGGAGGATGCGGAGGAGACAGCAGCATATGTAGCTTCACTCATCAAAACAGAGAAGGGCAAGGTATATGTCTCCTCAACAGGCGTTATAGGTGTCCCTCTTGATATGCAGAAGATACTTGCGGGGGCTGAGAGCCTTGTACCGCTTCTGTCGGAAACGGGCGGAGAGGATGCTGCGGATGCAATCTGCACAACGGATACATTCAGAAAGGAAGCTGCGGTCACTGTGGAAATCGGCGGCAAGACCGTTACGATCGGAGGCATGGCAAAAGGTTCTGGAATGATCCATCCGAACATGGCTACGATGCTCTGCTTTGTCACAACAGATGCAAAGATCTCCTCATCAGCACTTCAGACTCTGCTTGGGAAGACTGTAGAGGATACATTCAATATGATCTCCGTCGATGGTGATACATCCACCAATGACAGCTGTATAGTGCTTGCAAATGGCATGGCAGGCAATGATGAGATAATCCCGGGAACAGAGGCGTATGAGGTCTTTGAGGAAGGTTTCAGGTATGTGCTTGGAGAGCTTGCTAAGCTCATCACACGCGATGGGGAAGGAGCTGGCAGATTCATAGAGATGAATGTTGTCAATGCGCTTTCAGATCAGGAGGCAAAGCTGATGGCACGTGCTGTGATCTCATCCTCGCTTGTGAAGGCCGCATTCTTCGGCTCCGATGCGAACTGGGGAAGGATACTCTGTGCCATGGGCTATTCCGGAGCTGCTTTTGATCCGTCCCTTGTCGATCTTTCCTTCTCGTCTCCCAAAGGTACGATAGAGACCGTGCATGGCGGTGAGCCTCTTCCATTCTCGGAGGAGAAAGCCAAGGAAATCCTTCTTGAGAAGGAGATTACCGTTATAGCGGACTGCCATCAGGGAAGCGGAAAGGCAACGGCCTGGGGCTGCGACCTTACATATGATTATGTGAGAATCAATGGAGATTACAGGAGCTAGCATGTACGAGAAGGAACAGGCGAAGGCTGAGATTCTCATTGAAGCCATACCGTATATCAGAAAATTCGCAGGGGAGACTGTCGTCATTAAATACGGCGGCTCTGCGATGGTTGATGAGAGGCTTAAGAAAGCTGTCATCAAGGATGTCGCGATGCTCAAATACCTGGGGCTCAATCCGATTATCGTCCACGGAGGTGGCAAGGAGATAACAGCTGTTCTCGACAGGATGGGCAAGGAGACGCTTTTTGTGGATGGGCTTCGTGTTACAGACTCAGAGACTGCAGGTGTTGCCGAGATGGTTCTCTCAGGATCCATCGGCAAAAGCCTTGTTGAGAACCTTGAAGCTGTCGGTATAAAAGCATGCGGCATCAACGGAAAGGACGGACACACGCTCATGGCCAAGAAGAAAATTGATGATAAAGGCCGTGACCTTGGTTTTGTCGGTGTCATAGAGCAGGTCAACAGGACGCTCATCGATACTCTTCTGAAAGCGGATTTCGTTCCTGTCATCTCTCCTGTCGGTGTCGATGCATTCTCCCAGACATACAATGTCAACGCGGATTATGCAGCCTCTGCCATTGCCGGAGCTCTCAATGCCCAGAAGCTTGTCTTCATGACGGATGTCGAGGGAATCCTGAGGGATAAGGACAACCCTAAATCCATAATCCGTAAGATGAATTCGAGGGAAGCTGTGGAGCTTATAGAGGATGGAACGATCAAAGGTGGAATGATTCCCAAAGTCGAATGCTGCCTTGATGCGATAGAAAAAGGCGTGAAGTCCGTGCACGTGCTTGATGGACGCCTTCCGCACTCAATCCTTCTTGAGATATTCACAGCGGAAGGAATCGGTACGATGGTCACTCCGGAGGTTGTAAATGAGTAATCAGGAAATCGTAAGTATCGGAAAGAAGAACTATATGTCCAATTATTCCCAGTTCCCGATAGCAATAAGGAGCGGTAAGGGAATAACAGTGACGGACGAGGATGGAAAGGAGTATCTTGATTTCGTTGCCGGTATTGCTGTAAATGCTCTTGGGTATGGGGATGAGGATGAGAAGAAGGCACTTCTTTCAGTCATTGAAAGCGGAGTGCTTCACACATCGAATCTCTATTATAACAGCCATGCAGTGAATGCTGCCTCGATGCTGAACGCTCTTGCAGGATCCGAGGAGGTCTTCTTCTGCAACAGTGGTGCTGAAGCCAATGAAGGCGCGCTGAAGATGGCACGCAAATATGGCTCTGCGAAAGGAAAGAGCGTCATCATTTCCTTCAACCATTCCTTCCATGGCCGTACGTATGGAGCTGTCACTGTGACAGGGCAGGAGAAGTACCATAAGGGCTTTTCTCCAATGCTTCCCGATGTGGTCTATGCAGCTTTCAATGATCTTGATTCTGTAAAGGCGCTTGCAGATGAGCGTACTGCTGCCATCATCGTGGAACCGCTTCAGGGAGAGGGTGGAATCATTCCTGCAGAGAAATCATTTCTGGAGGGACTCAGGGCGATTGCAGACAGTCTTGATGCACTCCTCATATTCGACGAAGTGCAGTGCGGACTTGGACGCACTGGAAAGCCTTTCTGCTTCCAGCACTATGGCATTCAGCCCGATATCCTCACGCTAGCAAAGGCACTTGGAGGGGGACTTCCTATGGGAGCTGTAGTGGCATTCAGCCGCGCAAAGGGCATCTTCTCCCCCGGTGACCATGCCGCGACGTTCGGTGGCAATGTGGCTTCATCAGCACTTGCAGAGGTTGTGCTCTCAAAGCTTCCTTCTCTTTCTGAAGCTGTCGAAAAGAAAGGTGCTTATCTTGGAAAGAAGCTTGATGAGATTGTATCAAAGCATCCTTCTCTCTGCACTGAGGCCCGTGGTATGGGCTTCATGAGGGGTATAGACCTTAAGATAGCTCCTCGCAGTGTGATAGCAAAATGCATGGAGAAAGGACTTCTCGTATGCTCTGCAGGCTATACGGTTCTCCGCTTTGTTCCTCCTCTTATTGCCTCGGAGGAAGATATAGACAAAGCTGCTGCAATTGTCGATGAGGCCCTCTCCGAACTGGAGTGAGCCTCAAAGACCTGCATGCAGGCTCTGGGAGAAGGATTTCACGTTCTTGAATGTGGACAGATAGTCATCGATGTCTGCAGCAAGGATTGATGAAGCCTTCTCCTTGTTTTTTTCATGAAAGGCATCAATGAGCCTCCTGTGCCATCTCATATCCTCTTTATGCAGTCCCTGCTGCCATGATTCTCCATAATACTGTATCGCACCCCTGAAGCATGTCTTCATGATCTGGTCGAGCGTTTTTGTGTAATATCTGTTGCCGCTGAATGAGCAGAGCATAAGATGGAATTCCTTATTCAGCGACCAGTGGAGATAAGTATCATGCTCTTCTGTGATCTTCTCGCCTTCATGATACAGCATCTCCAGTTTTTCAAGCTCAGCCTCACTGAGAAGAGGGAAGTATATGTCCATTGCTGACAGTTCGATTGTCATTCTCAGCGCGCCGGCATCGAGAAGATTCTTGAAGCTTATAGGAGTCAGCCGGTATCCCATGCGGGGAACGCTCTGCAGTATCTCTTCACTGCAGAGCCTGAGAAGAGCTTCCCTGACCGGAGATCTTGATACATTGTATTTTTCTATCAGCATCTTTTCCGTGAGGATCGAGTTGTCATCGTAGACATTCCTGATGATGTCCGCGAATATTGCCTGATAGACCATTTCAGTCTTTGCAGAAGCTTCCATTTCCTCTCCTTAAGCAAGTTCCGCGGCAAGATGTATGAGTATCTCAGTACACTTGTCCAGAGATTCGATGGACACATATTCATGTCTGCCGTGTCCGTTGTGTCCTCCGGTGCAGAGGTTAGGGCATGGCAGCCCCATGAAAGACAGCCTGCTTCCATCTGTTCCGCCTCTCACTGGCTCTATGACGGCTTTGATACCAAGGCTCTCCATAGCCTTTACTGCAGCTTCCATGATCTCCGGATGCTTTCCGACCACCTCTCCCATATTGCGGTACATCTCGGTTATCTGGACATCGGCTGCATCGGCGCCGTATTTGGTTCTTATGAATGCTGCAGCTTTCTCCATCATCTCTTCTTTCTCTTTGAGTTTTCCGCTGTCATGATCGCGGAGAATGTATGTGAGGACTGCTTTCTCTGCAGTTCCCTGCATCTCTGTCAGATGATGAAAGCCTTCACGCTTTTCCGTGCAGAATGGAACCTCATAAGATGGCAAGAGCGCATTGTATTCGAATGCAACGAGCATGGCATTCCTCATCTTGCCCTTCGCAGACCCCGGATGTGCCGTAATGCCATGGAGCGTGACTACAGCCTCAGAGGCATTGAATGTCTCCCATTGAAGCTCTCCGACCTTTCCTCCATCCACAGTGTAGCCGAATGGGACTGTTATTCTCTTCATATCTATCCTGTCCACGCCTCGTCCGATTTCCTCATCAGGAGTGAAGACGATTATGATTTCAGGATGTCTAAGAGAGGCATCTGAAAGAAGGCGTTCAGCCATTGTCATTATCTCCGCAATACCTGCTTTGTCATCAGCGCCGAGAAGGGTGGTCCCATCTGTTATTATGAGGTGCTCTCCGATGCTTTCCTCAAGATCCGGGAAATCCTTGGCTCTTGTAACGATTCCAAGCTTCTCATTGAGGACAATGTCTCCGCCTTTGTACTCAATCACACTGGCATTTATATTCTTCCCGGGCATCTCAAGCGCTGTATCCATATGTGCGACAAGTGCGAATCCGGGCTTCTTTTCAGAACCCTTGGAAGCAGGAATCACTGCATATACGTATCCATTGCTGTTAACTTCAGCATTTTCCGCACCCAGTGCCTTAAGTTCTTCTGCCAGATGGTGTGCGAGATCAAGCTGCTTCTTTGTGGATGGGAAAGTCGATGATTTGTCATCGGACTGGGTGTCAAAGGAAATATAGTCGAGAAAACGCTCGTATGCTCTCATAGATAAAACCTCCTTAGATCTGGAAAGGATTGCCGGTGATAATATCTATAGGGACAATAGAATTTTCACATTCATCGGAGGCCGTGTCAAGGAATAAAACAGGAGAAGATTTTTGTTGACTGGTGAAAAAACACCTCTGATAATATCAGTGATATTGCGGTGATAATATCAATAGGGACATGAATTCTTCCAGAGGAGGATAATGCAAAAATGGGCAGATATGCACTGAAGAGAATACTGATTGCGATTCCGACTTTCTTCGGTATTACAGTTCTTGTGTTCATTATCTCCTGCCTCGCTCCGGGATCTCCACTGGAGATGATTCTCGCCGATCCGATGGCTACAGAAGAGGATTTTGCAGAGCTTGAGCATCAGATGGGACTGGATGATCCTATCATAGTCCAGTATTTCCGCTGGCTTGGTAATCTCCTGCAAGGAAACATGGGGTATTCATACAGGACGAAACTGCCGGTGGCGGAGATGGTGCTTGAGCGGCTCTGGCCAACGCTTCTATTGACCATCCTCAGTACCATTATTGCCATATTGATTGCGGTCCCGTTGGGAATCATGAGTGCTTATAAGCCATATTCCGCGTGGGATTACGTATCAAGCGGGCTTTCGTTCATTGGTGCTTCGACTCCTACATTCTTCACCGGACTCATCCTTATCTATATATTTGCCGTGAAAACAGGATGGCTTCCGATGGGCGGTATGTATGATTCCGGTACGCGGAGCGTGCTTTCACTAATGCGGCATCTTGTACTGCCATCGGCGGTGCTTGCCATATTCAATATCGGTTCTCTTCTCCGTCAGACCAGGGGTAGCATGCTTGAGGTCTTCCAGGAGGATTTCATGAGAACGGCAAGAGCCAAAGGCCTCAAGGAGCGTGCTGTCGTGATCGTTCATGGTCTCAGGAACGCACTCATTCCTGTCGTCACGGTCCTCAGCACGATGATTCCGTTTCTCTTCGGTGGAGCCGTCGTTGCAGAGCAGGTGTTCGGCTGGCCGGGGCTTGGAAACCTCATGGTTCAGTCCATCAACGCACGTGATTATCCTGCGATTATGGGCATTACGGTAGTTATCGCCGTTGCCGTTCTTGTCGGTAATGTGATTGTTGATCTGGTTTACGGCATCCTTGATCCGAAGATCAGAGAATCGAGGTGAGAGATGAAGACGACGAAAGCTGATTCATACTACCGCGATGTTATTCACCGTTTCACATCCCACCGTCTTGCGATGATCGGGACCGTGATCATCCTCCTTGAGCTTCTTGCTGTCATATTCCTGCCGATTGTCATGGACCTCGATCCATATACATCCGATGTCTGGGCATTCAACGCAGCTCCAAGCAAGGAGCATATCCTCGGCTGTGATGACCTGGGGCGCGATGTGTTCTCCCGCCTTGTATATGGAGGAAGGGTATCTCTTCAGGTCGGACTCATTTCCGCGCTCATAAGCCTTGTCATAGGCATTCCTCTTGGTCTTGTTGCAGGATACTACGGAGGGATCTGGGAAACGATCATCATGCGTTCTGCAGATATATTCATGTCGTTTCCTTCCATGATTCTCATCCTTGTCCTTGTCGCCATATTCGGTCCTTCTGTATGGACTGTAACGCTTGTGATCGGAGTGCTTGGATGGACAGACTTTGCCAAGCTCATGTATGGCAATGTCCTGTCTGTGAAGAACAAGGAATATGTGGAAAGCGCGAAGGCCATAGGAACAAAGGATTTCAGGCTTCTCGTGAAGTACATCATCCCCAACTCCTTCGCGCCGGTTCTGATCAATTTCACATTCAGGACCGCACAGGCAATCATCTCAGAGTCATCGCTGAGCTTCCTGGGAATGGGTGTACAGCCACCTGAGGCTTCATGGGGAAACATCCTTTATGCCGCGCAGTCCATTGTCGTTCTTTCCCAGCGGCCATGGCTCTGGATTCCGCCAGGAATTCTTCTGGTACTCACTGTCTGTTCCATAAACTTCATGGGAGACGGTATGCGTGATGCACTCGATGCGAAAATGAAAATCAGGAAATAAGCATAAGGAGGTAACAATGCTTAAGACCAACTTTCTGAAAGGAGCAGCGGTTCTGGCCATGCTTCTTGCTTTAACTGGATCGCTCTTTGCCGGTGGTTCTTCCGAGACTGCTGCAGCTTCTGGGCAGACTGCAGCCAAGACCACAGCAACAGGGGAGAAGGTTGTGACGATAGCTCAGACAGGTAACTGGGATACTTTCATGCCGATGAACACGACAAACCAGGGATCTGACAACATCATTGATCTTCTTTTCGAGCGTCTGATGATCATCAAGACTGATGGAACATTCGATCCGCGCCTTGCATCGTCATGGGAGGTCAACGAGACAAGCGATGTCATTACCTACCATCTGAATGAGAATGCGAAGTGGCATGATGGTGTTCCTGTGACAGCTCAGGATGTTGTATATTCGGCACAGGTTGCTTCCTCTGCAGAGTATGCCTATCCACGCCGCATCAGAATGCAGTATTTTGCAGGAACCGATGAGTCTGGAATGGAGCTTTCACCGGACAGCGTAGCTGTAAAGGCAATCGATGATCACACCGTTGAGTTCACGCTTAAGCAGCCGATGGATCCGACCATTATCTATGCGCTCATCAACAGGGATTTCTACATCATTCCTTACCACCTTCTTAAGGATATCTCCGATGCTGATCTTGCCTCTGACCGTTTCTGGCAGAATCCGGTAGGTGCAGGCCCCTGCATATTCGACAGCCAGATTTCCGGAGAGAGAGTTGAGTTCAAGGCAAACAAGGACTACTACCTCGGTGCTCCTGATTTCGATCGCCTCGTATACCGCGTCGTCACATCACCGAATCTCCTTGCAGGTCTTGTAAGCGGGGAAATCGATGTCCTGTCAGCAGATGCATCGCTTCCTCTCACGGACTGGGAGGCTGCCTGCAATACTCCTGGTATCACGACAATGTCGATTCCTTCCTTCCAGTACCAGACAATGGTCATAAACACACAGCACATTCCGCAGGAAGTCAGACAGGCTATAAATATCGCAATCAACAAGGATGTACTTGTACAGAGCCTTCTGATGGGAGAGGCACGCAAGGTGGCAGGACCTCTTACAGATGATCATCCGTACTTCAACGATGCAATCCTTCCTATCGAATACAACCCGGAGAAGGCCAAGGAGATGATTGCAGAGTCCGGTTTCGATACATCCAAGCCGCTCACGATGCTTGTAACCACCGGTAATGACATCGGACAGAAGACAGCTATCCTCATTCAGCAGGATCTTCAGAAGGTCGGTCTCACAATCCAGATCCAGACCCTCGACTTCCCGACACTCCTTACAAATACGAGAAATGGGGACTATGACTTCAGCTTCATAGGTTTCCAGGGCTCTGTGGACCCGACAGAGAGTGTTCCTAATGTGACCGTCGGTTACCTCAACAACTTCTCTCAGCTAACGGATCCGACCCTTGGAGAGATCGGCATGGAAAGCTCTCTTGTTGTCGATCCTGCAGAGAGACATGAGCTGATGGATCAGTACCAGGTGCTTATCAAGGAGCAGGTTCCTTATGTTTACCTCTATTCAAAGAATATTCTTTCTGCACATACGAATAGGGTTTCCGGAATTCCTGAGCCTCCAGTTGATTACAACGCGAATAAGTGCGTCTGGCTCTGGCAGATTGACTGATGATTCTTCCTGCCCCATTGCGGGGCAGGTTCCTGGAAATGTGACGGAGGAGAATAATGGAAGATAAAGTTCTTGAAGTGAAAGGGCTCACAACAGTCTTCAGCGGGAAGACAGGAACATTGACTGCAGTGGATGGGATTTCCTTTTCCATAGACAGGGGAAGCTGTCTCTGCATTGTCGGTGAGTCCGGCTGTGGAAAGAGCGTCACTGCGCTTTCCATACTCCGTCTCATTCCCCGGAATTCCGGCGAGATTGCAGGAGGGGAGATTCTTTTCGATGGAAAGGATCTGATGAAGATGAGCGCTGATGAGATCAGGAAGATCAGGGGCAACAGGATCTCCATGATATTCCAGGACTCGATGACAGGCCTGAATCCTGTCATGACCATCGGCCGCCAGGTTACTGAGGCAATCCGTATCCATGACAGGAATATCACAAAGGAAGAGGCCGAGAAGAAGGCCGTGAAGATTTTGAGCGATGTCGGGATTCCTTCCCCGGAGGCAAGGATGAAGGAGTATCCTCATCAGCTTTCAGGTGGTATGAGGCAGCGTGTCATGATCGCAATGGCACTTTCTGCCGGACACAATGAACTCTTGATTGCAGATGAGCCCACAACAGCGCTAGATGTCACGATACAGGCCCAGATACTGTCACTTATGAGAACTCTTAAGGAAAAGAACGGGACCTCGATCATGATGATCACCCACGATATGGGCGTGGTTGCCGAGATGGCCGATTATGTTCTTGTCATGTACGCGGGAAAGGAGATGGAGTATGCTGACGTGGCTTCTCTTTTCAATCATCCTCTGCATCCATATACAGATGGGCTTCTCAAGTCCATTCCACGTCTTTCCCAGTCAAGCGATGAGGAGCTTTTCACGATTCATGGCAGTGTTCCTGATTTATCGCACATGCCATCAGGATGCCGTTTCTCTACGCGATGCCCATATGCAGAAGGCAAGTGTTTTGAGAAAGAGCCGCCTTTCTTCTCTGTCGGCGGGCATCTCGTGCGCTGCTGGAAATATGAGGAGGCCGATAAATGAGCGGAAATGATGTGCTTCTCTCTGTTAAGAACCTTACAAAGAACTATGTTTCGAAAAAATCATTCTTCGGCAAGCCTCTAAGCTATATTCATGCCGTTGATGATGTCTCCCTCGATACCTTCAGAGGTGAGACGCTTGGTGTCGTCGGTGAGTCAGGTTGTGGCAAGTCCACTCTCGGCCGCTCGATACTCCGGCTTATTGAGCCGACAAGCGGTGAAATCATCTATAACGGCAGGGATCTCAGAAGCCTTGGAAAGGAAGAGATGCGTGAGATGAGGAAGAAGCTTCAGCTCATTTTCCAGGATCCCTATGCCTCCTTGAATCCGAGAATGACAGTCCTCGACCTGATCAAGGCACCTCTTGATGTATTTGGAATCGGGACAAAGGAGGAAAGGATCGAGCATGTTCTGGAGATGATGAAGCTTGTGGGGCTCACGGAAGAGCAGATGAACAGATACCCCCATGAGTTCTCTGGCGGACAGAGACAGAGAATCGTCATTGCCAGGGCAATAATCCTTTCTCCGGAGTTTGTTGTCTGCGATGAGCCTGTATCCGCCCTCGATGTCTCTGTGCGTGCACAGGTCCTTAATCTCCTGAAAGAGCTTCAGGCAAAGCGCAGCCTCACTTACATGTTCATAAGCCATGATCTTTCTGTCGTTAAGTACATCAGTGACAGAATTGCTGTCATGTATCTCGGCCGTGTTGCGGAGCTTGCTGCAAAGGATGAGCTTTATCGAGATCCTCTTCATCCATATACCAAGGCACTTCTCGAGGCCATTCCTCTGCCTGAGGTCGGAAGGAAAAGAAGTGGAATGCAGCTTGAGGGAGACGTTCCAAGTCCTATCAATCCGCCTTCCGGATGCTATTTCCATACACGGTGTCCTTATGCAAAGGATGTGTGCCGCAAGGAAAAACCGGAGCTGAGAGAAGTCAGACCAGGGCACTGGTGCGCATGTCATTTTTCATAGGAGAGAGTATGGAAGACGGAAAGCTGTCTGAGAAGCTTGACAGATGGATAGAGTCTCATAGAGCTGAGCTCTTTGAGGATATCGCGGCTGTCGTTGGAATTAGGAGCGTATCTGAAAAGGATGCGGACGGATATCCATACGGGAAGGGGTGCCATGATGTGCTTGCGAAAGCAGAGAGTATTGCATCATCATACGGCTTTGAGTGCAGCAATCCGGAGGACCGCTATCTTCTTGTGAGATATGGCAGCAGCAAGGGAAAGAAAATCGGTATTTTCAATCATCTGGATGTCGTCCCGGAAGGAAGCGGATGGGAGCATGAACCATATGAATGCATACTGGAGAACGGTTTCCTTGTCGGCCGGGGGGTTGCAGATAACAAAGGTGCCGCACTTGCTTCTCTTTATGCTCTGCGCTTTCTTTCAGAGCATGGCATGAAGCTTTGTCACCCCGTTGAGCTTTACTATGGTGTTGCGGAAGAGACAGGAATGGAGGATGTTGAATACTACCTTCAGCATAATGAAGCGCCGTATTTCTCCATCGTTCCTGACAGTAATTTCCCCGTGTGTTATGGGGAGAAGGGAAACATAAGATTCAATCTTATGGCAAAACTGCCTTCTTCCTCAGCTCTTCGTTCACTCAATGCCGGAGAAGTCGTGAATTCCGTTCCGAATACCGCAACAGCCATACTTGAAGATACTGTCAGTGTTCCTGCATCTTCTGAGAAGGTTCGTGTTGAGGCAAGAAATGGGAACATAGCAGTAACAGCTTACGGCACATCGGGCCATGCAGCTTTTCCTGAGCAGTCTGATAATGCAGTCAGGAGGCTCCTTGAGGTCATTGCGGCAATTGATGGCCTTGATGGGGATACGCTTTCCGTAATTGAGGCACTGAAGACTGCCGTAAGCGGTTATTACGGAGAAGGTCTTGGAGCAGAGACGGAAGACGCAGCATCTGGAAAGCTTACTGTCGTCGGTACTGTGCTCAGGATGGAAGATGGCTGCATCACTCTTTCTTTTGATTCACGGACACCTGTCACAGCTTCCATAGATAAGATAGAGGAAAAATACAAGGCCTTTGCCGAGGCCCATGGTCTTGGATACGAGAGAGTGTCGTGGTCGCGCCCTGCATATACTCCGATAGACAGCCCTGAAGTCAGGCTTCTCTGTTCCATTGCAGAGAATGTGCATGGCAGAAAACTTGAGCCATACACAATGGGCGGGGGAACATATTCGAGGAAACTCCCATTTGCAGTCGGATTCGGACCGGGGCTTCCAGATGCTCCGAATCTGTATGAAAACGGAAAGGGAAATGGTCATCAGAGCGATGAATGTATTCTCTTTGACCTTATTCTCAAAGATATAAAAGCAGATGTGCTTGCCCTGGTCGGGCTCGATGAAATCATAGAATAGGAGGATGAAATGACAAACAAGGAACGTGTGGTTGCTGCAATAAAGGGTGAGAGCGTTGACAGGGTACCTGCATCATTTTCCCTGCATTTTCCCAAGGAGATAGCAAAGGGGGAAAGCGGGGTGAAGGCTCATCTCGATTTCTACAGGGAAACAGGTGTGGACATAATGAAGATAATGAATGAGAACCTCGTTCCGGTCTTCGAAAAATATGAAGGACCTGCTTCCTGGAGTCATTTCCCGTCATATTCCAGACATGACAAGTTCATCACGGACCAGATAGATTTCTGCAAGAGGATCATGGACTCAAGTCCTGCTGGAACATTCTTCCTGGGAACGGTGCATGGAATCTGCGCATCCATGATTCATCCGTTCGAACCCCAGGTCGGCTATGATGCGATAAGAGAAGAGCAGGTCAGGGCTTTCAGAGAGAACAGACAAGGCTATATCGATGCTGCGAAGAAAGTCACGGAAGCGATGAATATCCTCATCGAAGAGCAGGTAAAGGCCGGCGTCGATGCCATTTACTACGCAGCCCTCGGAGGCGAGAAGCGTTATTTCTCACCAGAAGAATTTGAGGATGCCTTCAAACCTTATGACATTGAGATGCTCTCAACCATAAAGGAAGCGGGTGCATACTCATTCCTGCATATCTGCAAGGATGCTCTTGATATGGAACGCTACAGGGATTATGGCTCTTATGCAGATGTCGTGAACTGGGGAATCTATGAGGACAACGACTTCTCGCTTGAGGATGGAAGGAAGCTTTTCCCTGAGTCCGCGATCATGGGAGGACTTGCGAACAGGAAGGGTGTGATCATTGATGGAAGCGATGAGGAGCTCAGAAATGCCGTTCACCAGATCATCGGAGGTTTCGGGAAGAACAAGTTCATATTCGGAGCTGACTGTACTCTCCCGACAGAGCTTCCATACTCAAGAATCCATAAGATTGTTGAATATGTTGCAGAGGTGTGATGATGACTGATCTCGGAGCAAGTTACTGTGCAATCCTCAAGGAAGAGCTCATTCCTGCGCTTGGGTGTACTGAGCCCATAGCCATTGCCTATGCTTCTGCTGTCTGCAGGAAGCTTCTTAACGCCATGCCTGAACGTATCACGGTTGAGGCAAGCGGAAACATCATAAAGAATGTGAAAGGTGTTGTGGTTCCCAATTGCGGAGGGCTGAAAGGTATTGAGGCGGCAGCTGCCATCGGAATAACCGGAGGAAATGCGGACAAAGAGCTGGAAGTCCTTACCGGTGTTACAGATGATGAAATAGCCCAGGCAAAGGGTATTGTTGAATCAAGGCTTGTCTCTGTAAAGCATCTCAGATCAAAAGCAAAGCTTCATATCATTGTCACGGAAGAGGCGGGAAGTGATAGAGCAGTTGTTGAGATCATACATCAGCACACCAATATCGTGAGGAAGGAAAAGAACGGAGAGGTTCTTGAATCAAAGGCCTTTTCAGAAGAGGAGATGAACACATCCCTTACAGACAGAAGCTGTCTGTCCGTACGTTCAATCGTTGAATTTGCAGAGCATGGTGATATCTCTCCTGTGATACCTGTTCTTGAAAAGCAGATTGAATGCAATGAGATGATAAGCCATGAAGGACTTGAGCATCACTGGGGAGTGGGGGTTGGCCGTACGATACTCTCACATTATGGCCACGGTGTTGAAAGTGAGGCAAAGGCAGCAGCTGCCGCAGGAAGCGATGCCAGAATGAGCGGATGCCTTCTGCCTGTTGTCATCAATTCCGGCAGCGGTAATCAGGGGATAACGGCCTCAATGCCTGTTATAGTCTATTCCAGGCATCTCGGAGTGTCACATGAGAAGATGCTCAGGGCATTGGTCCTCAGCAATCTCATGGCCATACACCAGAAGACAGGAATCGGCCGTCTTTCCGCATACTGCGGTGCTGTCAGTGCTGCCTGTGGTGCTGGAGCTGCCATCACATGGCTCAAAGGGGGCGATGAGAATCAGATTGAGAGCACGATCATAAACACGCTTGCAAATGTGTCAGGCATCATATGTGATGGTGCAAAGCCTTCGTGCGCCGCAAAGATAGCAAGCTCCGTGGATGCTGCGATAATCGCAGACTCACTCACCTGGGAGAACGAAAGATTCTCCGATGGGGATGGAATAGTAAAGGAAGATGCAGAGTCCACAATTGCAGGGGTCGGAACGATTGCAAGAGAAGGCATGCAGGATACGGATAATGAGATCCTGTCCGTGATGATTGAGAGCTGAACTTGTTTACACACTCTCTATCCCTCTTTGCTATGCAGGAGGGAAATTTTTTTCACGATATTCAGCCAAAATCCTCACTCAAAGCGTATATACCTTCAGGAGAGATATCTCCGGAGGAGGTAGAGTGTATATACCAGAAGATAGCGAAGTG
>CASEGX010000044.1 GCA_949287505.1 uncultured Spirochaetales bacterium
ATTGCATTTGCAGATTCAGTAAACAATGATATATTGCAATTAGGAGAGTATGGTATGCAGACACAGAAAAGCAATCTTACGATTCGCATAGAACCAGAACTTAAGAAGGAGGCCTCTGCTCTCTTCAGGTCTTTGGGACTGGATCTGAGTACGGCAACTGGCATTTTCTATCGGCAAGCTCTCAGGTGCCATGGACTTCCATTTGAAGTCAAGCTGGATGAACCCAATGAGGTTACATACAAAGCAATGGATGATGCAGAAAATGACAGGGATATGCATGGCCCATACAACAGTGTGAAAGAGCTCATGGAGGCTCTTAATGCTTAAGCCTGAATTCACTGGACAGTTCAAGAAAGATTATAAACTTGCAGTGAAAAGAGGTTGCAGGCCAGAGAAGCTGGAAGAGGTAATCACTCTTTTATGTGAAGAGAAACCTCTTCCGGAGAAATTCAGGGATCATCAATTACAGAATTCACGAAATTACAAAGGCATGAGGGAATGCCATATAGAGCCAGACTGGCTTCTGATATACAGGATTGAGGCAGAAAGGCTTATTCTTGCACTTATCAGAACAGGAACACATAGCGACTTATTCTGACTGAAGTATCAACTATGGCATACATCAGATGAACCTAGCTCTTTAGCCATCCTTTTGGGTATTTTCTTTTCATTGCGTGGATTTCGTTTGATGGTTCAATCTAACTGTGACAAAGGCCTCACTACCCTGCATCTTTCCGTCACGAATCACCGAGGATATGCTCAGGAGTACTTCCGGTCAGGTGATGAAATCGTCTGGTTCTATTCTGAGGGGTTCTTTGTACTCCCCAGAATTCGATCGTTTTAGAAAGAAAACCATACAGTCTAACGACTATTATCAAAGGTAGCTAACAATCTCTGTCCTTGTTTTGGAAGCAGCATGCATCGGAGAAGGCACCACTCCTTCTGTTCTGTATCCGACAGGCATTATAAGCACCGCTCTTTCGTTTTCAGGGATATTAAATGCTTTTTCCAGCTGGCTGTTAGGAAAATAGTTGCACCAGCAGGTGTCAAGTCCAAGTTCCTCAGCTTCCATCATCATGAAGGTTGCAACGATGCTTACATCTTCTGTACCGGAATGGATTCCTTCTTCCAGAGGATTCTTCCAATCCTCATCTGTATTGTACGTGAAAAGAAGCACTGTATCCGCACCGTACCTGCAATGGGTCAGGACATCGAGCTTATCAAGAGATTCCTTGCTCTGAAGCACATAGATGCGCTGAGGCTGATTGTTCTTTGCAGTCGGAGCAAGCATTCCCGCTTCAATCATCTTATCTAGCTTCTCTTTCTCGACAGGTCGCTCAGAGAATTTCCTTACCGAGAACCTTCTTTCAGCAAGTTCCATGAATTCCATATTCATCTCCATATTTATTCAGATTGATCTCCCAAGCCTGTATGCGGCAGCAGGATACTCCGTCGCTGCCGTAGTATCAGGTGTTCCGCCTCCTGATGCAAGTATCATTCCTGCATTCCTTACATCAAGAAATGAGGTTATCGAAAGATAATTTGCAACAAGAATATCCATGATATGAGGATCTGGATTATTCGCAGCCGCGATCAATGCCATCGCCTTTACTTTTACGGTTATTTCATTCAGAAATGCATACATGCGGTCGATTACAGCTTTCATCTGTGCCGACATCGAGAAGAAATACACAGGTGTTGAAAAGACCACGACATCCGAAGAGAGGATCAGCTTTCTCAGCTCAGACATATCATCATCGATGGCGCATGCTCCTTCTCCTTTTGTATGGCAGTACTCACATGCCATGCATGGGGATATCTCAGCATGAGATGCCTCGAAAACCCGGACAGTGTGTCCTGCTTCTTCAGCACCTTCTCTGAACTGCTCTGAGAGCATGGCAGTTGAACCATTTCTGTGAGGACTTCCCTCTATCAATGTAATCGTCATATCGTTCACTCTCCTTTCTTCATTTTCCACTTGCCCCTCAGATAATGTGTCCATGCAAGCATGAAACCAAGTCCCCAACCGAACACCGTGTTCCACCAAATCATCCGGTATGAGATTGACGGGATACCCTGCAGCGCATATGTTGATACCACCCGTATTGCAAGGGCTGAAGTCGCAACGAATGTCGAATAGAAGGCATCGCCTGCCCCTTGGAAAAGACCCAGAAGCGGGAAATACGATGCAAACGGTATCAGGCAGATTGCAACGCATCTGATATGGGAGATGCAATATGAAGCTGCCAGGTCGCCGAGGCCGAATGCAGAAACAATTTCAGGAGCGAATAAGCTTGCCAGTATAAGCAACATGATTGAAATTGCTTCAGATATTACAACAGTCTGTCTTGCGCCCTGAGTGACACGGTCTATCCTTCCTGCTCCTATGTTCTGTCCAGTATATGTACTTTGTGTTGTCATGAGGGCATTCGCAGGAAGCGTCATATATGTCTCAACCTTCTGCGCAACCGAGAATGAAGCAGTCATCGCAGTTCCATAGCTGTTGACTGCTCTCTGTATGAACACGAATCCGAAAGAGACAATGAACTGCTGGAGCGCCATCGGGAATCCGGTTTTCAAGGATCTGACTGCGAGATCCATCTCAAAAGTCAGTTCCTTTATCCTCCACCTGAATACAGGATACTTCCTCATCATGTAGATGAATCCTGCAATGCATGAGGCAGCCTGGGCGATGTCGGTCGCAATCGCAGCCCCTGCAACGCCCATCCCGAGATTGTAGACGAATATGATATCGAGAATGACATTCATCACGCTTGCAATCAGCAGGAAATAAAGGGTTGCCTTGCTGTCCCCGATTCCCCTTAACACCGCCGCGACGATGTTGTAGCCGAACTGAAAGATCAGGCCGAGGGCATAGATACAGAAATATGTATCTGCCATATCCAAAAGACTGTCAGGTGTCGCAAGTACATCGGAAAGCGTGAATCTGCTTATCATGAGGGCCAGTGCTGTTGAAACCACACCCATTGCAAGCATCAGCAGAATCGATGTGGAGGCCTGACGTCTCATCTCATCACTCCTCCCTGATCCGAAAAGACGTGCGATGATGACGGAGGCACCAGCGGAGAACCCATTTGCAAGCGCAAGAAACGCCAGGGTCAGTACACCGCATGCCCCGACTGCCGCAAGCGCATCCTCGCCGGTGAAATTTCCGACTACAATAGTATCTACCGTATTGTACAGCTGCTGCAGCAATAGTCCCATCAGAACAGGAAACATGAAGGAGAGTATCCTCCTCCACGGTTTCCCTTCTGTGAGGTTGCCACTCATTGTCAGTGAATTATCTCGCATTCATTCCTCTCCGTATAAAGGTGCCAGAAATCCTCTGCAAGCAGCTTCGGATCGCACTTTTCCCCAGGAGCGATGACACCTGTCACAGTGACAGTACCAACAAAAACGCCATCTTTCTTCAGAGAATCATGAAGAGCAAGGCACATCGCTCTCAGAGCAGCCTTGTCCATTGAAAGCGGAAGGAAATCATCCATGGGGCTGAGTGCAAGGCCTCCTCCTGTGACAAGGATTGTCCCATGCTTTCTTCTGAACTCATCATCAAGCACTTCCTGAATTGCATGATATGCACCAGCGACATCGGTTCTGTAACGTTCGACAAGAAGATATTCATCCTTAACTGGAACTATTGAATCTGGTATTGTGATACCTACATTATAGAAAAGTACATCGGGAGTACCGAATTCAGCCTTCAGCTCATCAAAAGCCTTTGTAAGCGTATAAGGCTTTGCTGCATCAGCCACCTTGGTATGGACATCGATACCTTTATCTCTGAATTCCTTCTCATAGGAGTCCAGATGCTCCGGATTACGAGCAATAAGTATCACCCTGAATCCATTCTCTCCGAACTTCTCTGCAACCCTGTTGCCACAACCGTTGCCTGCCCCAACCACGAAAATAGTCTTCTTTTCCATCTATTTTTCTCCTTATATACATTCACTGCCACTTCTTAGCTGGCAGGAATCAGAAATCACCACCAACCGAAAAGGCTCCTGCCTTCATCAAGTGTTTTGATTGCATTCATCTCTTCTGAAGTGAGAGTGAAATCGGATATCTTAATGTTTTCCCTCATATGTTCCCTGTTCATGGATTTTGGAATGATGATTATTCCCTGCTGCACCAAAAAACGCAGTGCTATCTGAGACACGCTTCTTCCATGTGAATGGGCTATTTCACTGAGAATTCCGTTGCTGAATATCCCATGCTCACCACACGCAAGAGGCGACCAGCTCTCATGCTTCGTGCCAATCTGCCATTCAAGTTTCCTGAGCTTATCCTGCTGCCGGAAGACATGGGTCTCAACCTGGTTTACGGCGGGAATGACCGTGGAATGCTCAACGATGTCCAGATATCTGTCCTCAAGGAAATTGGAGACTCCGATTGCCCTTACATTCCCATCAAAATATGATTTCTCCATCGCCCGGTATATCTCATGAACATTGCCTGTCGGTTCATGGATAAGGAGCAGATCTATGTAATCCAGATCCAGTCTCATGAGAGAGTGTTCTATCGAATGCAATGTATCTTCATATCCATGACAGCCCCAGAGCTTTGTTGTTATGAAGAACTCAGATCTCGGGACACCTGATTTTCTGCAGGCTATACCCACCTCACCTTCGTTGCCATAGCACTGTGCGGTATCAATCGAACGGTATCCGACAGAGAGTGCAGCAGAGACTGCTTTCTCGGTCATCACCGCCGGAGTCTGATACGTTCCATATCCGATCTGAGGCATTTTCACGCCATTGTTAAGTTCTATATATTCCATACTCTTTTCCCGTCACAGCTGAATAATAGATATGGGAATGTCTTTCATGGAATTGCAGGAAACGCTAAAATGGTATTAGCTGAAACTTAATACAAGAGGTGCTATGTACGATCCGAGGATAGAGACAATGGTTACTGTCGCTGATGAGGGCAGCTTCAATAAAGCATCTGCAGAACTTGGCATCACACCTGTCTCTGTGATGAATCAGATAAACTCCCTTGAAGAGCATATTGGAATAAAGCTGTTCCAGAGAACGACACAGGGGATATCGCTGACGAAAGCCGGCAGATCCTTCTATGAGGATGCAGTCAGGATAATCGCAGAATCAAATGAGGCGATAGCAAAAGCCAGACGCATCCAGAAGAAAGAGGCCCATGTGATAAAGATAGGAACCTCGATGCTCAGGCCATGCCAGCCACTTATGAGAATACTTTCCTCAAATGAGGAGATATCATCGGCATTCCAGTTCAGGATCATCCCTTTTGATGACAATCCCGCAGCTATGGAGAAGATGCTGGAATCGCTCGGAAAGAAGATAGACTGCATAGTCGGCCCCTGTGATTCCGTACGCTGGCAGAAGAAATACACAATCTTCCGTCTTGAAGATCAGAAATGCTGCTGCGCCGTATCAAGGAAGAACCCGTTATCAGATAAGGAAAGCCTGTCATGGAATGACCTTGACGGGCAGAAGTTTCTGATGGTGAAAAGAGGAGAGTCTCCTGTTCTTGATAGCATCAGGGATGAGATTGAACAGCATCATCCTACTATCAGAATAATCGACATCCCAGCATTCTATGACACGGATGTGTTCAACAGTTGTGATGAACAGGGTGCCATCATGGAGACACTTGCAATATGGAACGAGGTGCATCCATCGCTGAAGACTCTGGATATGGATTGGGATTACACGATGCCATATGGTCTGATTGCTGCAAAATCCCCATCACAAGCGATGCAGAAACTGCTTCTTTGCCTTCGCACATAATACGCAAATGACCAGAAAGATGTGGAGCATTACTACCCCGCCTCTTTCCGTCAAACATCACCGAAGATATGCACAGGAATCCCATCCGGCCAGTAACAGAAAGCTGCAGATCCGATTCTGAGGAGTACCTCTTTGTAATCCCCTTTTCACTTACTGCTATCCACAGAAAGGATAACCGTCACGTCGCCACGGCCCAAGGCATCTTTCCATCCTCTGAGATCATCAATACGCCCCAGCTTCGTATAACTCCAGGAATTCGATCCATAGAACATGACAATCTGATTTCCCTGATAAAGCACTATATCGCCGGAATATGTTGTAATCTGCCTGTTGCTTGAAGGAAGGCTGAATCCTAATGATCCGACCTTCTCAAAGCCACCATAATCTCTGAGATTAAGTTCAATGGGATTGCTTTCAATGATATTCACCAGAGTCTTTACAGCACTGTTATTCTCCAGCGTTGCTTTGAATTCCGTTCCATTTACATTCACGATCATTTTCATCTCTGAGTTATCTCCTGTATCTGAATCATTTGCAGTATTTCCTGTGTAATCCGGGCTTTCACACCCGGCAAGCAACGCGGCTATCGGCAGCAGAACCATAAACATCAGTACGATAATCTTTTTCATCATTTCCCTTTCAGGCATATTTATGCCTGTCTCTTGTGTTACTTATACGAACCTCTCCTGTTCCTTCAGCAATATCACGGATGATATCATTAACATCAGGCACAGAAATGCAGCTTCCTTCCAATGGATTCTTAATACTGATTACAGGTGTTGTGATTGTTGCCTCGACAACACTGCGCTCAAAAGCAAGGTCGCATCCCTGCATAGAGCAGTTTATAAGATGCAGGCCTTTGCAATAACATAAAGGCTGGGTTCCTATGATTCTGCAGTTCTCAAATGTGACATTCTCCGAGTACCATGCAAGATATTCACCCTTCACCGTGCTGTTGCGGATAACAACATTCCTTGCGTGCCAGAAGGCATCTTTTGTATCGAATCTGCAATTCTCGAAGACGGAATCCTCGATATACTGGAATGAATACTTACCACAGAATTCAACATTCAAGAAATGCAGGCCAGCGCTTCTCATCATGAAGTACTCGCTCTCAGCCTTTGTATTCTCCATGCTCACATTGCAGCTTGACCACCCGAACTCCTGAGAGATGATATCAGAGTTCCTTATTGAGACATTCCTGCATTCTCTGAGCGCTTTTATGCCATGAATCACTGTATTCTCTATCTCGATTTCTTCTGAATACCATAAAGCCGCACGGCAGGATTCCGTCATCTCCGAGTCTTTGATCTTCAGGCCATGATCATGCCAGAAAGGATAGCGGAGATTGAAGAAGCATTTCTCTGCTGTTATGCTACTGCATTCCTTAAATGCACTCTCTCCATCAGCAGGACCATCAAAAATGCAATTCCTGGCAATGATACCATGACGTCCGTATAGCGCCCTTTCTTCATCGTATGATTTGTTTTCAATTATATCCATGAATGCGATCCTCTTGCTCCTGTTTCAGGATAGCAGACAATCTTATGCATAGATATTTCTTTGTCTTTATAATATGTGATAGAATTTTCCTATGGAATTTAGAACTCTCAGATATTTCATTGCCATAGCAGATGCGGGGAGCATAACCACAGCTGCCGATATTCTTCATGTCACGCAGCCAACCCTTTCAGTCCAGATGAAGGAACTGGAGGAAGAGCTTGGAAAGAAGCTGTTCATCAGGGCAAAGAAAGGCTCTCGCCGTCTGGAGCTTACCGAGGAAGGACTCATTCTGCGAAGACGCGCAGATGAAATCCTGGAGATCGTCAGGAAAACTGAACTTGAGATCTCTTCTGAAGGAGGAGCTGTGAAAGGCGATGTCTATATCGGAATGGGAGAAGCAGGAAGCCTTGAGAGAATCATCAGGATCATTGATTCAATACAGGCAGAACACCCTGGCATAAGATTCCATTTCTACAGCGGCAATGCTGAGGATATAGAGTACAGAATAGGAAGAGGACTTCTGGATTTCGGAATCATATTCGGACGCCAGGCATCAGAAGGTTTTTCATCATTTACCCTCAATGAGAAGGAAATCTGGGGAGTTCTCATGAGATTCGATTCGCCGCTTGCTTCACTGGGGGAAATCACACCACGGGATCTCATGGAGAAGCCACTGGTTGTCTCGGAACAGACAGGCTTTCTTCATCGTCTCTCTAAATGGGCAGGCACGGCATTCGGGAAATTCCAGATAGCAGCTACATACAATCTAATAAACAATGCCTCCCTCCTGGCAAAGAACGGAGGAAAATACGTCATAGGCTATGGTTCGATAATCAATACGGAGAACAGTTCCATTGCATTCCGTCCGCTTTCTCCGGAAATCTCAGACAATCTTTCCATCATATGGAAGGGGCAGCCCCTGACGAAGGCTGCCACCATTTTCCTTGACAAGATAAAGGAATCCTTTGAAAAAGATTCAGTTTTCTGAAACCTGCATTGTGAATGCATTTTTGAAGAAGTCCTCGACCTTATCGAATGGAATAAGATCCGTTCTGTCATAGAGGTCTATATGGATTGCATCCGGAACCACATAAAGCTCCTTGGGCTCGGAAGCATTCTCATATGCCCTTTCGCTGAATGCAACTGAATGGGCATTCTCCCCTACTATGAAAAGTATCGGACGGGGCGATATCTCAGCAATATGGTTCAGAAGAGGATAATTCATGAACGCCATATTGCTTGTTGCCGTGAATGCTCCTCCGGCATTCGGATGCCATCCACGTTCAAGGGCATAGAATGTGAACCATTCGATATTCAGTCCCTCAACACCCTCGGGAATCTCTTCATATGGAGCATTCTCTGGATACACTCTTGAAACGGCTGCAATTCCATTATCCACATCAGCCCACCTCTGCTCGGCAAGAGCCTGAAGCTGCTGCTGTCTTTCATTGCCGGTAGCATCATTTCCAAATGAGGAAATGTCATACATGCTTGCTGTTGCGACAGCCTTAATACGGGCATCCATAGCTGCCGCAGAGAGCGCGAATCCACCGGATCCGCAGATTCCAAGCGCGCCGATGCGTTCTCTGTCAACATATGGGAGACGTCCAAGAAAATCAACTCCGGCACTGAAATCCTCGCTGAAGAGCTCCGGTGATGAAATGTGCCTTGGCTCTCCTCCACTCTCTCCGTTATATGATGGATCGAATGTAAGGACTATAAAACCTCTCTGAGCCAGTTCATTGGCATATACTCCTGGTCCTTGTTCTTTGACTCCGCCATATGGCGCACCGATTACCAGCGCCGGATAGGAATGCGATTCATCAAGATTTCTTGGTGTATAGAGATCTCCTGCAAGTGTGATTCCGAACCTGTTAGGATAAAACACCGAAGTGCGTTCGACCTCATCCGAAAGATTGAAAATGTAATAATTATCCGTAACTACTTCATTAGTTGTGATTGCTGTTGTCTTCATGGGACCTCCTGCTGCAAAGACGAATGTAGCCGATAATATCAACATTGGAATAAGCATGATTTTCCTCATATCCTTTTCACCACGCTTCCAACATATGTTCATGCTGGTTGAATAGCAAATACTTATTTATTTTCATATAGAATAGGTTTTAACTATGTATCTTGAATTGTTTTCCTTTCTTTTCAAAAGGTGTTAATGATACAGATTGTGGTATTCGCAAAACAGAAAGCCAGAATTCTTGCTTAGCAGTTTCTGACAAGGAAGATGTATCTTGCAACGGGAATCATTCTGGAATAGCTTCTCTCAGACTGAAACTCTATCTCACTATTTTATCTAATGAGACTTAACATTATAGAACCACAATGTATTTCTAATTACGGAATTCCCAAAAAGCATGTCACAAAGCTGATATGATGCGGCTCTTCCCGACGAGACCTTATACCCACGCATGCCTCGGATGAATCAGTGAAATTCACTAGCACTTAACCTCCTGATATTGCTTCTATCCAATCCTTCCATTCAGAATGTATCGTAGGACTATGGAGATCTGAGAAATGAAGACAATAAGACTGCTCTATCCAGACTATGTAAGCGGAAATCTTGATGAATACTATTTCGGCTCAAACCTGATGGCACATATTCTTCCGGCAAACAGTCAGCATAAACTTGTCAAAGTGGATATCATGCCACCGGATGGAAAGACAAAACCAATCACAGACGGTATATACGCAAAAGATGAAGTGATAGGCGGAATCATCAATGCCATGGCAAAAATCGAAGAAGAACAGCCTGACAGGATAATCACAATCGGAGGGAACTGTATGGTATCTCTTGCACCTTTTGATTACCTCCACGGGAAAAACGATGAAACCGGAATCATATGGATAGATGCACATCCTGATGTGTCTGTACCTTCTGATGGGTATCCGAATGCACATGCAATGGTTCTGAGCACTCTCCTTGGGAAAAATGAAGAATCCTTTACGGGACTTCTGAAGAACAGGCCATTCAGAAGCGATGCCATTCTCTATGTAGGACTACAGCCAGTTCATGACTATCAGGCAAGGTTTCTTGAGAAGAATGAAATCAGCTATAGAATCCAGAACAGGGAATTCATCTCTGATGGTGAAATCTGCAGATTCATCCGCAGGTTCGATCAGATTCTTGTCCACCTCGATATAGATGTACTTGATGAGCATACTTTCCATTCAACCTATTTTGCAAATCCAGAACTATCCGGTGATGGTTCAGGCGGTGGAAAAATGACGATAGAAAAACTCTCAGAAATCCTTCAGCTTATCACAGCAAATGGCAATATAACGGGATTCACAATCGCAGAGTACCTTCCTTTCGATGAGTATAAACTTCATAGGATGTTCAGCAACCTTAGCCTCTTCGTTGATTAATGCTAAAGCAATCAGCAGAAAGAAAAAGTCCTCTCGTGTACAGCCAAGATACACTACCTCAATATTGTTTTTCAGGCTAAGAGGTCAAGACGAAGGTGGCGGAGCCTGACTACCCCGCCTCTTTCATCCGCCTCACTCAAGATATTCTCAGGAGCCGCTTCTGGTCTTATTACCATAACCACCAATCATCGTTTTCCTGGAAGCAATAATAATCAGCAGTGCGACAACAGCAGTGAAGGCCTCACTGAGAGAATGGCAGAACCAGATGCTCTCTGCCGTGAAAAGCACTGGCAATATTGCTGTGAGAAGCGGTGGGAAAACCAAGCTGCGTGAAAGCGATACAGCAAGGGATTTCCCTGTTTTTCCAGTTGCCTGCCAGAAGGAAATCATCAGAATATTGAATCCTGTAACGAAGAACAGGCTGAAGTAGACCTTGCTGCGCTCAGTTGAGAAATCAATCAGTTCAGCATCCCCTGGATTGAAAATCGAGTAGAACAGGTGGGAGCCGAAATAAGCCAGGACTGTGCAGATGATTCCTATGATGATGAATACGACTATGGAGAACTTAAGGATACTGTATAGCCTCCTGCTGTCTCCTGCTCCATGAAAGAAGCTGAATACAGGCTGCAATCCTTCGGCCATACCAAGAAAGAGAGTGAGAACTATAAGCATCAGATATCCGATTATAAGGTAGGCTGCCAGCCCCAGCTCTCCGAATCCGCAGCGGATGATTGCCGAATTATAAACGAATGTGATGATACCTATCGTAAACTCCATTATGAATGAAGGGAACCCCAGTCTCAGTATCGTCTTAGTATCCAGGAAATCGCTTGTTCTTACCTTAATCTGCAACACTCCTTTCTTCCTGATAAAATGAGGAATCAGGATCAGGATGCTGAGTATCGGGCCAAGAGCTGTTGCAAGGGCCGCTCCTTCAATTCCCATATTCAACGGATACATGAAGACATAATCCAGCAATACGTTCGACAGCGATCCGATCGTAAGGGCAATCATGGCAAGTCTAGGAGAACCGTCATTACGCACCATTCCGCTGAGAAGGAAGTTGAGCACCATGAATGGTGCGAAAATCATGATGTATCGCATATAGCCTATCGTAAGGTCATGAATGGCATCCGTTGACCCAAAAAGATAAGCGATTTCATCGATGAATATATTTCCCAAGACCATTACGAAGAGGCCAAGTGCAATTGCAATCGAAAACGCTGTATTGAATACGGAAACAGCTCTTTTTCCATCCTTCCTAGCGATATCCCCGGAGACAAGGACTCCCGCCCCTGATGCGATAGCCATGGACAGCGCTATGAGTATCTCTATCAGCGGTACTGATACAGCTGCCGCAGCCATCGCATCGGTTCCGAGACGATGCCCGATGAATACCCCATCGACTATCATATAGATTGAATTGAATGTCAGCCCTATCATCTGAGGAACTGCATAGCGGACAAATAAGGAAGATGTCTTTCCTTCGTACATAATGAACCTCCAAACAAAGAAAAAGCCCTCCGCTACATGTGTAACGTGGGCCTAATACACAGTGATAATCCCCGGCGGGATGATATCTATCTCATGACCGTTCTTTTGCCAGCTCGATAGCTTCCTTTCCTGTCATATGCTCTATTTCCAGCACGAACATGCAGAGAGGACTCCAGTCCTTCCTGATATACTCCATTCTGTGCTCCTCTGTATCAAAAGGAGCATATTTCATTGTAAGCTTCGTTACCGCATCCAGTTTTTCATCATCTTTTTCCAGGAATCGGATAGTACCGAAGACAATCACGCTTCTGAAATATGATGTGTACTTTGTCGCGACTACCTGATCTTTATCGACGACACAGAATGATGCTCTGGAGTTTCGTCTAATTGCATCGATTTTATGTCCTTCTTTGGCAGAGTGGAATATTATCCGGTCCCCATCGAACATATAGCTGATCGGCACACCATATGGATATCCATCATCGCCAGAAAGGGAAAGCACGCCATGACTGCCTTTTGCAAGAATGGTACGTACATCATCAATCGGAATAGATTGTCGTTTTCTCCTCATCTCCCTGAACATACATCCCTCCTGAGACAAAAAAATATCGCCTGTGAAGCACCCTTTCAAAGACCTAACAGGATGCTCGGGATTCACCCGGTGGCGATAATTGATTTCTAGCAAATCAGTGCAGCATAGTCAATATTCATTCATACACTTGACCTTTTCCCCCTTATTTGCGAGCATTTATCCAGTTTCAGATCAATAAAAGAATCAAAGAATCACCCGCCGGGGTGGACTATGTGCATAAGGCCCATGCAGCACATGCTGCAAAGGGTCTTTTCTTTTTGCGTGATGAGCTGGAAAGGAAGGAAATGATGCCATACAAGACAGTACGCAGATGCTTTGCAAACGCAGTTATCATCAAGGAGGTCGTGAAATGTCAGTTCTGGTAATCACATGTCTCTCAGCAGGGCTGCTGGATAGCCTTAATCCTTCTGCCATTGCCCAGATGATGATTATCGAGACAATGGTACAGAAAAGGAAGAATGCATTGTTCTTCATACTTGGTATAGGACTTGCCAACTTTGTCCTTGGCCTTGGAATCCTATATGGTATAGTCAACGTGCTTGCATCCATATTAGCCCACATAGTGGAACGCCATGCAGATACTGTCAGCACACTCGCATTCATCCTGAGCCTGGTTCTTTTCATTGCAGGAATCGCAATGATCATGAGGAGTAAAACAAAAAGAAGCACAGAAGGAGAAGAAGAGAAACTGGATGGCAGAGCAGCAGGAGCCTCAGCGCTTTCCCCTACTTCGGTTTCATAACCCTGTTAAATAGCTGCGAAGCCGCATTCATCACATCTGCCCTGTTTCTGCTTTTCTACAATTTTCTTTATGTACTGCCACTGCTCATTGTGCATCTGGCATATTCGCGCCTGAGAGGAACCGGAGCAATCAGAAAGATAGAGAATATTATGGGAACTGTCTCACGCTTTATCGTTCCGGCATTCCTGATCATCCTCTCTGTCATCCTTTTCAGATATTCACAATCCTGATTCATGTAAAAAGGAGGAAAAACAGCATGAACAGAATCATCACCATAGGCCGTACATTCGGGAGCGGAGGAAGAGAAATAGCCCGCCGCCTTGCCCAATCGCTTTCAATTGCATACTACGATCAGGAGATAGTAAAAGAACTGATCAGCCGCAGCGACATGGCAGATGAATACATCCGTCATGTGGAGGAGAAACGTCCGCTGCCGCTTCTGCCAATCACAACAGCACGGACATTCAGCCTGTCAACGCATGTGACTGTGGAGCAGAACCTGAAGCTATACAATGAGGAAAGCAGCATAATCCGGGAATTCGCAGAAAAAGGAGACGGGGTCTTTGTCGGACGCTGTGCAGACTACGTACTTGCCTCAATGAAGCCTGTACGCCTCTTTGTTTATGCAGCCATGGATTCCTGTATCGCACGCTGCCGCTTAAAGGGAAATGATATAGAAGAAATAAGCGATACTGAGCTGCGGAAAAAGATCGAGAACGTAGATAAGACACGTTCACGCTACTACCGCTTCTATACCGGGCAGACATGGAGCGACAAAGCCAATTACGACATAATGATCAACACATCAGGAATCAAGGACCTTAGTCTTCTCATCTCAGGGCTTTCTGCAATGATCGACTCCTGCTTCAGTACTGATTAACGTAGCAGCCCTTCAAAGCTATGACTGAAGTAATTCCAGGCTGACTTACTCTGAAACCAAAAGAGTAAGTCAGCCTGGTTTCTTCTGCCTCCATTCGGGTGAATCGATACATCATCAAATGCTATCACTATTAAAACATATATTGACGAATAGTACTAAAAAGGACTATTTTATAGTCCGATATCGTACTTTTTTATTTTTCTAATCATGATTATACAAGTTATTATGGAGCATTTGAATGAATCATAAAAATGAGATCAGGACATTCCTTAAGTATGTCATTCCTTCAGTCTTTTCCTTCGCGCTTTCGGGTGTCTATTCCATAGTCGATGGATACTTTGTCGGTAACAGTCTGGGCGATATTGGGTTATCAGCTATTAACATCGCCTATCCGATAGTGGCATTAATCCAGGCAATCGGAACAGGTATAGGCATGGGAGGAGCTATACATTACTCAATAAGCAATGCTGAAGGTGACAAGAAGCAATCAAGGCTCTACATTGCCGGATCGATGTGGCTGATGGCAATTGCAGGTATTCTGATGACTGCGGTATTCGCGATCTCTCCAGATCCTGTGCTTAAGGCACTTGGTGCAGATGGCAAACTCCTTACATATGCAGAGGAATATATTGTCATAATAGCTATTGGCTCCATCCTTCAGGTTGCAGGAACAGGATTTGTCCCATTCATCCGCAACCATGGAGGATCAGTCTATGCGATGATGTCAATGGTTGCAGGCTTCGTAGCAAACATCATACTTGATTATTTCTTTGTCTGGAGATTCTCCCTTGGAATGGCAGGTGCAGCCTGGGCGACAGTCATCGGACAAGGAGTGACAATGATGATTGCCCTGATCTATCTCATCAGGAACAGGTTGATCACATTTTCCATATCCAGAGCATCATTCAGATCAGTCTTCATATCGATTATAAGAATCGGGATTGCCCCATTCGGTCTTGCCATGTCCCCGAACATCGCGCTTGTGATAATAAACCGTTTCTCCATGTCATATGGCGGAGAACCAGCTGTTGCTGTATATGCCTGCATAGCCTATGTCATATGCATTGTCTATCTTATCTTCCAGGGTATTGGGGATGGCAGCCAGCCTCTTCTGAGCGAGTATTATGGGAAGAATGAATACAGCAGCCTCTTCTACACAAGAAGGATCGGATATATATTCTCAATGATACTTGCCATTGCCGGCTGCGGAATCCTGTATGCGATGAAAGGGCATCTTGGGCTGCTATTCGGCGCATCTGCAGAAGTGAATGCGGAGGCCTCACGGATAATCCCGATATTCCTTCTCTCTGTCCCATTTGTCGCCATAAGCCGCATAACAACAGCCGGGTTCTATGCAATGAACAAGAGCATCTTATCGTATATCGTCACTTTTGCAGAACCTGTCCTGATGCTCATCATCTTCCTCGTCCTGCCTCCGCTCCTTGGCGGCCAGATGATGATCTGGTGGGGAACCGTTGCTGCAAGGATACTTACAGCTCTGATTGCACTTATTCTGAAGGGATATGAGGACAGGAAGATTGACGGCAGTACGGTATCGTACATATCATAGATGTGAGGCTGCCAGATGAATGAACAGACATTAAACGAACTCCATCGCTTTTATTCTCTCTGGAGGGAGAATAATGCGATATACGAGGAATGGGCAAAGAAACACGGATTATCCTCTAACGAACTGCTGTTTCTGTATTCCCTTTATGAAGATGATGATGAATGCACTCAGCGTGATATCTCTCAGAGGTGGTTCATCCCCAAGCAGACTATAAATACGATCCTCAAGGATTTTGAGAGGAAAGGATATGTCGTGCTTTCCTCTTCTGCAGATGACAAGCGCAACAAGCTGATAAAGCTCACCCCTGCAGGAAAGGAATATGCAAAGAGAATTATTGAAGAGCTCAGGGCAAAAGAGCTTCATGTCATGCAGGAACTGGGGACAATCAGGGTCCGTGAGATGAATGATTCCCAGGAACTCTTCATCAGGCTATTCAAAGAAACAACCTAGAAAGGCTGAGAAGCGCGCATCCGATTCTTCTCAGAAGCGGATATTCCAGAAGAAGAGGAAGGCTCAAAACACTTTTCTCCCTGGCAGCAGGAGAACATCATGTGGATCATTTATGCATTCGGATCGGCTTTTTTCGCAGGATTGACCGCAATACTTGCAAAATGCGGAATAAGAGAGACAGACTCCTCTGTCGCTACTGCGATACGTACCATCGTAGTTCTTATATTCTCATG
>CASEGX010000045.1 GCA_949287505.1 uncultured Spirochaetales bacterium
AACGCCTCAGGGGGCTTCAGAAGAAGCTCTCGAGACAGATAAAGGGTTCCAGGGGCTGGTATGACACGAAGCAGCTCATCCAGAGGGAATACGAGAAGCTCGCCAATAAGAGACGTGCTAAAGCCAATCAGGTATACCATGACATCGTCACAGGAAGAAAGCTCATCGTCATGCAGGATGAGAATATCAGAGGATGGCACAAGGGACTCTTTGGGAAGCAGGTTCAGAACTCAGCACTCGGTACTCTGAAAAGGAAGCTCCAATCCAATCCGAACGTCCTCGTCTTCGACAGGTTCTTCCCGTCGACGAAGATGTGCCCGGAGTGCGGGGCTCTCAATGGGAACATCACGCTTTCAGACAGGACATTCGCATGTGGATGCGGATACACTGAGGATCGTGATGTGAAGGCTGCGAAAACACTGCTACTTGCAGGAAAGCATATAATGTCCTGCACCCATGCGGAACACATGGGTACTCCGGAGGAGCGGACGTCAGACTTTGATGCCTCATATGAGGCATGGAAGCATTCTGCTGAGAGACCGGAAGCTCCATCCTCTAAGCGTTAGCGTAGGCTGGAGTCGTTCACTCAGTATGGTCACTTGTCTGAGGCGATGTATGATTTTCACTACTTTTGTCCAATCCAGTATATGTGATGTTCGCCTTGCCTTCTTTTGACACTAGGCTTTCTTTTGATGGAAGAAAGGATTAGAATCCAGTCGGAGGCATATATGAAGAAATTCATTGCGTATATAATGGTTCTGCTTATTGCAGTCACTGCACTTTCAGCTGCCGATGTAGCTGTCGCAGCTCTCCGTGGTCCTACAGCCATGGGGATGGTTTATATGATGAACGAGAGCGAGAAGGGCAGCGTTAATGGCAACAATTACACATTCCAGCTTGAGGGAGCCGCAGATGCTGTCGTTCCTCTTGTTGTGAAAGGTGATGTCGATATCGCGGCAATTCCTGGCAATCTCTCCTCTGTTCTCTATGCGAGGACAAACGGGGAAGTGGAGGTTGTGGCAATAAACACACTCGGTGTTCTCTATATCGTTGAGAATGGAAACAGTGTCAATTCAGTAGAGGATCTGAGAGGACGCACTATCTATTCTGCAGGAAAGGGAGCAACTCCTGAGTATGCTCTGCAGTATGTCCTTTCTTCGAGCGGTCTTGAAGTGGGAAAGGATGTCTTTATTGAATGGAAGAGCGAGCATGCTGAATGTGTTGCCGCCCTCAATGCGGATCCTGATGGAGTTGCAATGCTTCCTCAGCCATTTGCGACAACCGCAATGATGTCCAACCCTGATATCAGAATAGCTCTTGATCTGAATGATATCTGGGAAGAGAATGTCGGTTCTGTTCTCATCACCGGTGTTACAATCGCTCGTCGTGACTGGGCAGACGAGAATCCTGAAGCGCTTAGAGCATTCCTTGAAAGCTATAAGGATTCTGTGGACTATACTTCTGCAGATCCTGATGGCGCTGCAGCTCTGATTGGAAAATATGGAATCGTCCCTGAGAAGGTTGCCGCCTCAGCCCTTCCTTATTGCCAGGTGACTCTCATTACCGGAGAGGAAATGAAAGAGGCTCTTTCTGAGTATCTCGGTATTCTTTTTGCGCAGAATCCTCAGAGTGTAGGCGGAGCACTGCCAGGTGAAGATTTCTACTACACAGGCGAATAAGATTCTGAGAGCCGGAGCAGTTTTATTCTGGCTCATCGTATGGGAGGGAGCTTCTCTTTTAATTGATGAGGAGCTCTTTCTCCCGTCTCCTGCCGGTGTTGTTTTCCGCCTTTTCCAGCTTCTGCCCGATCCTGGGTTCTGGAGTGCTGTGCTATTTACGTTGCAGCGTATTCTTCTCGGTTTCGTCCTTTCTGTGTCTGCTGCATCGCTTCTTGCATCTCTTTCCTATCGTTTCAGTATCATTGAGATTCTCTCATCTCCGCTTGTCAAGACAATAAGAGCGACTCCGGTTGCCTCTATTGTCATCCTTGTTCTTGTCTGGGTCAGGAGCCGGAATCTCTCGGTTGTCATATCATTCCTGATGGTATTTCCTGTCATATATACAAATATTCTTGAAGGTCTCAGGGCAACTGACAGAAACCTGATCGAGGCTGCATCTGTATACAGAATGACAAGAGTGAAGAAAGTCCGTTATATCTATCTTCCCTCTCTTTCTCCGTATATAGAGAGTGCAATAAGAACCTCCCTCGGCCTTGCCTGGAAAAGCGGAATAGCTGCAGAGGTCATAGGGCTGCCTGATGGTTCCATAGGAGAGAGGGTTTACGAGGCAAAGATATATCTCTCAACTCCCGACCTCTTTGCCTGGACTGTTGTTATAATCATCCTTGCCTTTCTTTTCGAGAAGTTCTTCATCATGCTTTCAGCCATGCTGCTAAGGAGGGCTGAATCATGAGGCTATATATAAAGGAGAAAAGATTCGGAGATAAAGTCATCTTCCAGAATGCCTCGTTTTCCATTCCTTCAGGATCCAGAACGGCTATTCTCGGCCCCTCTGGAGTTGGAAAGACCACGCTCATGCGTATCATGGCGGGTCTAGATAAAGACTATACAGGAACAATCGAAGATGAACCTGTGCTTCCTGTAGTGCTTTTCCAGGAAGACCGGCTTTCGGAAAGGATCTCTGTGCTTTCTAATCTTCTTGCGGTCACAAAGGACAGGAAGAGGGCAGAGGAGATTCTTTCATCCCTCTCTCTTGCAGGAGAAGAAAAGCATCATATATATGAACTTTCAGGAGGAATGAAGCGGCGTGTCGCAATCGCGCGTGTCCTTCTTCTCGATTTTGATTACATCTTTCTGGATGAGCCGTTCAGAGGACTTGATGATGAGACAAGGGAAAGGGCTGCTGGACTTATAAACTCGGCAACAGAAGGAAGGACGCTTGTTCTCATAACCCATGACGAAAAGGATATTGAGCTTCTCGGGACTGACAGGATTATCAATCTGGCATGTTGACCCCTTATCTGGAAAACGGCATCATCATATAGTCTGTTAGAGGTGAATTATGGCACTTAACTGTGGAATAGTAGGACTTCCGAATGTAGGAAAATCGACAATATTCTCGGCAGTAACATCAGCTCCTGCTGAGGCTGCGAACTATCCTTTCTGTACAATAGATCCAAATATCGGCATCGTTGCCGTTCCAGATAAAAGGCTTGATGAGATTTCCCGGCTCATCCCTTCAAAGAAGATTACTCCCGCAACCGTCGAGTTCGTGGACATTGCAGGACTTGTGAAGGGCGCTTCCCAGGGTGAGGGACTTGGAAACAGGTTCCTTGCATCGATAAGGGAAGTGGGTGTGATTGCTCATGTTGTCCGCTGTTTCGATAACCCTGATATCGTTCATGTATCAAATCGCATCGATCCGTCTTCAGACATCGAGACAATCAATATAGAGCTTTCACTTGCAGACCTGGAGACTGTTCAGAAGCGTTATGACAAGATCTCAAAGCTCTCTCGCATATCAAAGGAACAGCAGAAGGAGAATGAGAAGGTACTTCCTGTCTATGAGCGTCTGATCAAATGCCTTGAGGAGGGTGTTCCTGCCCGTACGCTCGGTCTTGATGAGGATGAGCTTGCGCTTGTCTATGATCTGCATCTCATAACCCTGAAGCCTGTGATCTATGTCTGCAATGTGGATGAGAATGGCATCTCTGAGGATAATGAATATGTACGCATTGTACGTTCCATAGCCGCGAAAGAGAATGCACCGGTTGTAGTCATCTGCGGAAAAATCGAATCTGAGATCGCTGCTCTTGATACTGCTGAGGAGAGACAGGAGTTCCTGGAGGCATCAGGCCTTAACGAAAGCGGTCTCAATCCACTCATCCGTGCAGCATACTCCGCACTTGGTCTGAGAACATTCTTTACAGCTGGTCCGGATGAGGACAGGGCATGGACATTCAGGGATGGATCAAAGGCTCCTCAGTGTGCTGGAATCATCCACACGGATTTTGAGAAGGGATTCATCAAAGCAGAAGTCTACAGTGTTGATGATCTCATTCAATATGGATCCGAAGCTCATGTCCGCGAAGCTGGTAAGCTGCGCCTTGAAGGAAAGGAATACGTGGTTCAGGATGGAGACATCGTTTTCTTCCGCTTCAATGTATGATTGACAGGCTCTCCATTCCGGAGGGCCTTTATCATAGCCGTATTCTTGCTGCTATTACTTTGATTTCCTCATCTCCTGATTCTATTGTGTAGTGTCCTATGGCTGCCGGTACGATGAATGTTTCTGCATAATAAACCTCGAATGGAGGGAAATTGCCATCAGGACTTTTGATTATCGCTTTTCTCCCTTCTGTCAGATTGAGCATGTTCACGCTGTCTGCTGTATCAATTTCAGCTTTTCCCCTGATCGTATACAATATGGTTTCTATCGGTTCCAGTTTGTGCAGTCCTGTGATGCATGCTGTATAATCCTCGTCCTCGTGAATCACCGTTCTTTGTCCAATGAGGTTCTTTCTTACCCAGTCAGTATCACGGTTCCATTGAATGTTCTTCATTCCATGGTTGATATATATGGGACGTGGCTTCCCATCGAGGCCCAGACGTCCCCAATCCCAAAGCTTGAAGGTGAATATATATGGGGTTGCACTGATTTCAAGCACAACTGTTCCTGCTCCTGAGCAGTGGACTGTACCTGCTGGTATGAGAAAATGATCGTGTCTTCTTGCTCTGAATTTGTTCACGTATTTTTCCGCATTGAATATCTTTTCTCCGGATTCTGCTTTTCTTAGATCATTTTCCATCTCGTTTTTGTCAACGTCTGTCTTCAGTCCGAGATATACGGATGATATTTCTGAATCTGCGAGAATGTAGTAGCTTTCATCTTGTGTATAGTTCATGCCGAATTCATTCTGTATGTACCCTGTGATTGGATGCACCTGTAATGATAGGTTTTCACCTTCCATTGTATCAAGGATATCGAACCGTATGGGAAACTCCGCTCCATAGCGGCCGTACACATGTTCTCCAAGTAGTCTTTCCGGCTGGAAAAGTACAACGTTTATTGCAGGTGTTTTTATCACCGGAGTATCCCCGAAAGAAAGTAGTAGCGCGTTCTCTTCTGGCACACCATCAAAGCTCCATGCATAGTTTGCTGATTCTTCAGGAAGGGAGAATGTCTTCTTCATCCATTGGCCTCCCCACACACCCGGATCGAAGTACGGTTCCATCCTGAATGGTTGAGACGTGATGTTCTTAAGAGCCTTGAAGAAGGCTGAAGCTGTAACCATGCTGGGAGAATTACCATCATCGGCCGCTATATACCATTTTATACGGTCTTTGATAGAAATCTTGTGTCTGTCTGCAATACGCCATTCAATGAAGTAGCCCCTCTTAACTTTTCTTGATATCTCCTCTTGCTCATTGTCAAAAAGCCAGTTTGCCATACCATTTCTGTACTTTAGCTGTATTTCCCATCTTGTTATGTCAAAATAGAGAAGAGTTCCTTTTCTTGATACAAGAGAGGCACCTGTTCCGACTATGATGACAAGTCTGTTTTCTGCTTCTACCGCTTCTTTTGCTTTCTCAAGACGCTCAGAATCAAAACAGCACTGTATATCCCTGTGGCACATGAAGCCAAAGACCCTGTCACCGGTTATGTAATCTTCAAAAAATTTTTCATTCTCTTCTTTAGAGCGCAGAAGATCAGACATTCTTATAATAAGAGAAGGTTTCATGGGCGAAAATCCTTCTATGACGCTTTCTTCTGGAATTCCGGGGTAAATGTCGCAGATAAGGATATTGTCCTTTATTCCATATTCCTCGATTACCTCTAGGATTTCCTCATATCCTTTGTATGTCTTTTCTGCAATCCTTGTGTCTGTAACAGGATGTAATCTGTACTTTTCTACCATGCGCATTCCTAAAGATTTATGCTGTATCTGTATCTTTCACCAGGATAAAAGCTTATTGAGATCTCAAGAGGTTCTCCCTTCTGATCAAATCCCTTCCTGGTCCTTTTAAAGACCGCATCCCCTTCTTTGATACACAGGGCTTCCGCGATTGTACTGTCTGCAATGGTTGCTTCCAATATGTCTGTAGCCTTTGTGATAATAATTCCGTATTCGGTATTAAGATATTTATATAATGATTTACTGTAGCATTCACTGTCATCGGAAAGATTGACACAACTGTGGATGAATGTTGTTGAGAATACAATGGGGGCATCATTTGCTGTCCTGATTCTCTCAATCCTGAGGCAGTTCTCATTCTCTGCTATATTAAACATATTTGCTATCTGCAGTGTTGGATGAACATATGCAGTCTCGCAGCTTATCGTCTTCATTTCTATTCCATGTTCCAGCATTTCCTCTGAAAAGCTTTTTATTCCTTTCAGTGTTTCCTCAATTTTCCTGTATGTGACTATCGTTCCGATTCCTGGGCGTCCTTGTACATAGCTGTTTGAGGCGAGGTCAAGCAGGGCCTGTCTCACCGTTATTCTGCTGACACCATATTTATTCATGTATTCTGATTCGGCTGGTAATATTTCCCCATAGCTGTATTTCCCGTTGTCGATGCTTTCCTTTATGATCGCTTCCAGCTGTTTATAAAGCGGAAGGGCTCCTCTGTTTCTATCCAGCATTTATTTCTCCTCTTATCAGTTGAAAAAGTCCCATGTGTATGAGTGAAGACGTATCTTCAGTGACAATAACATTTATGTGTTTTTGTCCTGTGTATTCCCTGATCCTGTTACCAAAAAACCGGAATGAACGGGATATCATACCGCCGAGGATAAGAGTATCTGGCTGGAATTCTTCAAGGAATGGAAGAAGTGCGGCAAAAAGATTTTCTCCGAACTCCTCAAAGAGAGCGAGTGCTTGTTCGTTATCAGCTGCAGCAAGGTCATCAAGTTCTTTTCCTGGGATATCCTTTTTGAAATACTTTTTAGAGAGCTCTGATTGTCCACGTGCCGAGATGTAGTCATCAATGCATTTGCATTTAAAGCTCTGGTTGTATATCCATCCATTCTCCGGAAGTCCGGATCTGTTCTTGAGGATTTTCCCGGCTTCCATAAATGCAGAACCACAGCCTGTCCCGATTGCTATTGCAAGGCATCTTCCTTTCCCTGCTTCCTGAAAAACAAGTGCAGCACCATTAGCGAATGCGTCTACATCATTCATAAATACAATAGGTATATTCCCGATTATTTTCTGAAGCATCGGCCTTATTTGTTTCCCGTAAAGACTGTCATATTTTCCAAGTCCGTACATATGACTTATGCCTTTTTTGTAATCAAAGGGACCAGGGAAGGCCATAGCGACAGCCTTAGGCTTTTCTGCCTCATTTCCCATAATAATTGTGGCGATATTCCTGATTATGCTTTCTGCATCTCTATCCGCCAGTGATGGCATTGATATGGCCTTGCCAGAAATATTTCCCTTTGCATCCACTATCTGCCGTTTGATTGATGTTCCTCCGACATCGAGCAGTGCGTACCAGTTCATTGTGTTCATTTGTTATAATGTTATAATATTATAAATTTCTCTTGTCAATTGAAATTCATGTAATAATATTCATTAGTATGAAGCTGTTTATATTCGATTGTGGGGAAGTGATTCTGAATAACGTCGATACTTTTGTTGCTTTTTCTGAGTCTTCAGGGATTGCGCCGAGTGAGCTCCTATCTGATTACTCACATTATGAAATGCCACTTATGGATGGGTATATGAGTGTTGAGGATTATTATCGTCATCTGGAGACGAAATACCAGATTATGATAACAGGAGATCCATTCAGGGAATTCTTCTGTCCTGTAGTGAACCAAGGAATGCTGTGCCATGTCAGAATGCTGAAAGAGAAGGGATACAGATGTGTTATAGGGTCGAACACATTTCAGCCACACTGGGATTTCATAATGTCGATGGATGAAAACCCTCTTGGAATATTTGATGCCCTTTATCCGTCGCATCTGATTCATCTCTCGAAGCCAGAGGTTGCGTTCTTTCATTACATCTGCTGTAAAGAATGTGTTAAACCACGGGATGCTGTGATGATTGATGACAGAAAGGAAAACATCGATGCTGCCTCCTCTGCCGGGCTTTCAGCCTTCTGGTATTCAGGGTTGGATAAAGAAAGAAAGGCTTCTGAATTTTTCAGCTTTTTCTGAAAACAAAAATCCCAGCATAAGCTGGGACCGTTTGCCTTTCTCGTACTCTTTTCCTGAGGGCAGCCGTCAGAGTACGTGTCCGGAGAGGGCGGAAAATGGAATGAGGCCACATCTCCTTCGCATTGCTGTATGTGGGACAGCGTCGGGCATTCTATTGAAGACTATTACCTTGAGTAGTACTCAACAACGAGCTGGTCGTTGACCTGAATAGGAACTTCGTTTCTCTCTGGGAGTCTTGTGAGCTTTCCGGAGAACTCTTCTGTATTCTTCTCGAAGTAAGGAAGATTGAAAGCCGGATGTCCAAGGAAGCACTCCTTGAAGAGCTCATTGTTTCTTGACTTCTCCTTAAGGGAGATGACGTCACCTACATTAATCTGGTAGGAAGGGATATCAACCTTCTTTCCATTTACGAGGATGTGTCCGTGGGAAACAAGCTGGCGAGCAAGTCTGATTGAGTTGCCGAAACCAATGCGGTAAACAGCATTGTCAAGTCTTCTCTCAAGAGAGATGACGAGAGCGTCGCCGGTGTTCATGCTGGACTTGAGAGCCTTCTCGAAGTATCTGTGAAGCTGCTTCTCGAGAATTCCGTAGTAAGCCTTGAGCTTCTGCTTCTCTGTAAGCTGCCTGCTGTAATCGGTCGGCTTCTTCCTCTTTGCGAAAGCAGGGGAGTTTGCCCTGTCCATTGCCTTGGGGTGTCCACATACATTAACCCCGAGTCTTCTGCACTGCTTGAATCTAGGACCTGTGTATCTTGCCATAGATTTTACCCTCCAGTAAACAAGTGTCAGTTTTGCGCTGTGTCAGCACAGCAGCAATAATCTACGGCAGAGAAGGGCTGAATGTCAATTATCATCGCAAAACTTTCAGCGTGATAATGACTTAGTTCCAGGTAACCGAGAATTCAAGAGATTCGCTGAGAAGAAGGAAATCAATGATCGGAAAACTGAAAGCGGCAGTATTTTCTCCTGTCACGCTGCATCCTGCAGCATCTGTTATAGTGCCTGGAACGGTAATGTTTACGCTGATGATTCCGTTCGTGATCGCTTCAGGTCCATCTTCGCCAAGGAGGAAATAAATCATATCAAGATAGTCTGTCTCGCTCATCCCCTGGTTGTATTCCGGGCCGTAAACCTCAAAATTCGGGTCTGCAAGGAACGGAACCGCACTCTTGAGCTCTGAATAGTTGTCTATATCAAGGTGGAATGACAGTGAATTGCTGCTGAGCGTGAAGAGCGTCTGATTCTCCGCTCCCATCTCTGAAAGCAGCGTGTCTATGTCGCTGAAGCTGAAAGAGACTGTATAGTTGTTGTCTCCCAGGCTTTCCCATTTTATGTCGCTTATTGCGCTTACACCATCAAGCTGGGAGGCATAACCGCGGATGGCACTGTCCATCATCGATTCATCATTTTCAGGCAGGAATTCTCCGAAATCCTCAAGCACATCAATGAAGAACGGCTCGACATGAATATCTGTATAGCTGCTGCCCTGGCCTTCACCCTCAATGCTCAGTTCTTCCGTGACCTGGCAGCCTGCAAGGAAAAGGATCATGGCAACAAGAATCAGTAAATATCTCTTCATACCCTGAAGAATACGTCATTATCCCTCATGAGACAATCGTGGAAAAATAAGTAGTGGACATTGTGGCATTCTGCATGATAATTATCCATGCTAGGTGAGTTAAATGACAAAAAAGATATTAACTGTCTGTTTTCTATTGCTTCTTATGATTCCTGTCATGGCAGGAAAACTATCACTGGAGACTCAGGCGCTGCCGTCGTCGGTGTCCCTTTCCTGGAATGATACAGATGGTGCGGTCTATTATGATATATATAGTGGAGCAGATTTCATTGTCCGCCTTGATAGTGCTGTCCACGAATATTCTGTTGAGAATCTTCTCTCTGACACATCATATAATTTCTCAATTGCAGCCAGAACCGAGGATAACAATACCCTTGATGCCGCTTTTGCAACGGTGAAGACCACAAGCTGGGATGGCATATACGAGTGGGTGAATGAGACGGATAATGATAATCATGGCAAGGTGAAGTCGCTTCGTCTTCGTGTGGAGACAGCTGTTTCAGAGAAGGTCGGGCAGTATCATAATATTTATATGTGCATGGATGACGGAAGCGAGATGAAGATCTTCCCTCTATATGATTTCTCGGATCCTGCGGCAGGTGAGTGGGTTGATTTCGATGATGAGGGAAAGGCCGGTACTTCATATCGTATCAATGCAAGCCGTTTCAATACCTCTCCTTTCAATCCCCAGAAATGGAGACTTGATAAAGTTGTGATTGACTATGATTCAAGTTACGCTTACATTCAGACAAGCGCTTTAGGGTTTGTGGTCGATACTGTATCGTCCTGCAGATTCTATATTGATAACGGCGCAATGAAGATGTCCTTCGGCACTGAAGGGAGCGGGATAGCGGATGCTGTGCTTTTCAAGAATCCGAATCCTGAGGAGGGGGATGCCTTCATTCTTACGCGTATAGAATAGGAGGTCCTGTTTGATAGCTGACCCTAGCAAAAAAACTCTCATAATAGTCGAGTCGCCTACAAAAGCGAGAACTATATCGAGATTCCTTCCGCCATCATGCCACGTCATTGCATCCATGGGGCATATTGTAGATCTTGCTCCATCCCCTACAACGGGAAAATATGGAGTCGATGTGGATCATGACTATGCACTTGAATATGTCATTGATGATAAGAAGAAGGACCTCATAAAGGAGATGAAAGCTCTGCTCAAGGACTCTGAGCAGCTTGTCCTTGCAACTGATGAAGACCGTGAGGGTGAATCGATTTCATGGCATCTGCTGAATGTGCTTAAGCCTAAATGTCCTGTTTACAGGATGGTTTTCCATGAGATAACCAAAAGCGCGATTCTCAATGCATTTTCCTCCTGCCGTGAGCTTGATATGAATCTCGTGCATGCTCAGGAGGCGAGAAGGGCTGTTGACAGGCTTCAGGGCTATGGCATTTCCCCGATTCTCTCGAGAAAGCTCGCAGGAAGATACTCTGCAGGCCGTGTGCAGTCCCCCGGCCTGAAGCTCGTTGTTGAAAGAGAGAAGGAGAGAAGGGCCTTCCATGAGTCCGATTATTATTCAGTGGAAGCTGTCATGTCATCTTCCGGAGTATCCTTTGAAGCTCATCTGAAAGCTGTCGGCAATGATAATGTCGCTGTGTCCCAGTCCTTTGATTCCGAAACCGGTGCCATCAAGAAGGATGTGATTGTTCTTGATGAGGAAAAGGCCAGAGCGATTGCTGAGAGCGTGAAGGGAAGGGAAGCCACGGTGTTCAGTGTGACAAACCAGGAGAAGATCCAGAAACCTGCGATTCCTTTCACCACATCAACGCTGCAGCAGGATGCTGCCAGAAAAATGCGTAAGAGCGTCAAGGAAGTGATGTCACTGGCTCAGCAGCTCTATGAGAAGGGTTTCATTACTTACATGCGTACTGATTCTCCGACACTTTCAACAGAGTGCATCAATGCTGCAAGAGCACAGGTTGAGGAGATCTTCGGCTCTGAATTCCTCTCATCAAAGCCCAGGAACTATAAGGCATCATCGGAGATGGCTCAGGAGGCGCACGAGGCCATCAGGCCGGCAGGAGATCATTTCAGAAAACCCTCGGAGACAGGGCTCTCCGGTGATTCTCTGAAACTGTATACGATCATCTGGAAAAGAACTCTTGCCACGCAGATGAAGGAAGCTGAGAAGAGCACGACAACGGCAATTCTCACAATCGACGACTATACATTCTCCGCATCGGGAACAACCATACGTTTCCCGGGATTCCTCAAGCTCTATGAGGTGTCGACAGACGAGGAATCAAAGGAGAATGAAGAAGGTGTTCTTCCTCTGCTTTCCGGTGGAGAGAAGGTGAGTATCCAGAGCGCGGAGGGAAATGCCCACACGACAAAACCGCCTGCACGGTATACAGAAGCAAGCCTTGTGCAGAAGCTTGAGAGCGAGGGAATCGGAAGACCCTCGACCTATGCGGCCATCATATCTACGCTTATTGAGAGAAAATATGTCTTCAGACAAGGGGGGCAGCTTGTTCCTACCTTCACGGGCTTCTTCGTGGACTCCTTCCTTGAGATGACATTCCCCGGCTACATTGACGCGGCTTTCACATCAAGTATGGAGGAAGGCCTGGACAAGATTGCCGGTGGCAGTGAGAGTAAGACGGATTACCTCAATTCATTCTGGAAAGGGCGCGATGGATTCTCCGGACTTGATTCGGATCTGCAGAAGGTTGCCTCAACTGTCCGTAAATCAGATGTCTCCAGCCTTGATATCCCCGGACTGTCATATAGATTCGACATTGATGGTACCCCAGTAAGCTACTCGATAAGAATAAGCAAGTTCGGTCCATATATCGCATCTGATTATTTTGATAAGGAAGCTGGAAAGAACAGGATGGCATCGATTGACCAGACACGTTATTTTCCCGGCACGTTCAGTGACAGTGACGCAAAGTCGATACTCTTTCCGGAATCCTCTGCTGTCGCGATTTCAGATGGTGTCGTGATCTCTGATGGCCGCTTCGGAAAGTATCTGAAGACTGCCGATGGCCGCAATGTCATGATTCCCCGTCCTTTCAAGAACAGCATAACTCCGGAGCTTGCATCGCTTATTGTCTCACTTCCGAAGACAATCGGTCAGGACGGGAATGGCAGTGACATAGTTCTCTGTGCAGGTCCTTACGGTTTCTACGCCAGATGCAATGATAAGAACATCTCTGTTTCCGATCCTTTCAATCCGGATGTTGATTCAATAAGGAAGGAAGCGGAAGGAGGGGGCAAAGGCAAGGACAGCCTCTGTGATTTCGGGGAGTGGGAAGGCAAGAGCCTCCGTATTCTCAGCGGTCGCTATGGAGCCTACATAAAATGGGGCGAGAAGAATTTTGCGATTCCGAAAGCAGAGCAGAAGAATGCCGCAGCTCTATCTGAAGAGCGTGTTCATGAGATTGTGGCGGCAGAGCCGGGAAAGAGCAACGCGGTAAAGGAATTTGGCGAGTATCAGGGGAAGGCTCTGCAGATTCTCAGCGGAAAGTACGGTTATTACATCAAGTGGGGTGATAAGAACTGTGCAATACCGAAAGATGAGAGGGAGAATGCCCTTTCAATGACAGAGGAGAGGGCAAGGGAGATTGCGTCTTGTGCACCTGAAAAGAGTGCACGGGCTGGAAAGCGTACTTTCAGAAGCAAGAAATAAGAAAATCCGTGCTATGGGCTGCGATATTTTCTCCCATAGCACTTTTTTTCATGATATTTTTTCACTATGAGTGGAATTTGCATTACATATGCAACCGTATACGGTTCTGCAAAGGAATACGCAGAGGAGCTTGCAAGGCGTCTTGGTCTGATTGCCGCTGATGTATCCTCTGCAGATCTTTCCGGATCTGAAGCGGTTGTGCATTTCGGCAGTCTGTATGCCGGTTCGATGCTAGGACTTAAGACGGCTGTCAGAAAGATGCCTGAGAATGCTCTTCTCCTTGCTGTGTCGGTGGGACTTGCTGACCCGAACGCAAATAACAACAAAGAGAAAATCTGCCGTGATATTAATAAGGCGGTTCCTGAAAGCAGGCGAAGGAATGCAACGTTCTTCCATCTCAGAGGACGGATGGATTATTCCCTTCTTTCTCCACGCCACAGAGCGATGATGTGGATGCTGTGCAAGTGGATAAATAAAAAGGATACAAGAAGCGATGAGGATCAGGCCATTCTGGACACCTATGGGACATGCATAGACTTCATGGACATCTCTTCGGTAGGGGAAATCGAGGAGTATATACGAAAAAACCTCACCTTTTGAGGTGAGGCACTGATCCTGAGCAGATTCGAACTGCTGACCTTCCGCTTAGGAGGCGGACGCTCTATCCAGCTGAGCTACAGGATCACACTGAAAATCAGCTGAATGACAAAATATCGTTTTTCCGCATTCTTTGCAAGTCCTGCATCTTGCATGTAGCTGCAATCGGGATCAGTTTTATGCAGTGCTTGTATGATATTCCATCGCCTTGGCAATGGATTCATATTCTTCATCTATCTTCTTCTATAGCAGAAAAAAGGAAAAAACAAAAATTTCATCTCAAGCTAACGGTGTTTGAGTATTGTATGATTATGCAATTTGCTGTATAAGGTATGTAAACTTTTTCCTTGTTCACATCAGGAGGTGTAATATGAGAAAAGCTATAGCTCTTTTACTTGTTGCTTTTGTCTGCCTTGCAGGCGTAGCAGCTGGCGGCTCGAGTGAGGGAAGCTCGGGTGACACATACAAAATCGGTTTCATCGGACCACTTACCGGAGATAATGCAAACTATGGAATCAGATGCTCCAATGCAGCACGCCTTGCTGTAGATGAGATTAATGCAGCCGGTGGTGTTGATGGCAAGATGCTTGAGCTCATTGCAGAGGATAGCGAAGGTACTGTAGACAAGGCTCTCGCAGCATACGAGAAGCTTGCTTACATGGATGAAGTCTGTGCTATCATCGGACCTGTATTCACATCTCCGGCACTTGCTGTTGCTCAGCGCTGTCAGGAAGATGGAATCGTCATGATTTCCCCGTCCGCAACCCATAAGGATGTGACAGCACAGCCTGCAACAAATCCTGATGGACTCAATTATGTATTCAGAACAGTTCCTTCCGACGCTCTCCAGTCAGAGGTCGCAGGACATTATTTTTATGAGGTTCTCGGATACAGGAAGCTTGCATCTCTTTATGCTATGAATGATTACAGCCAGGGGCTTGCTCTTGGTATGAAGGAGACATTCGAATCCCTCGGAGGAGAGGTTGTGGCAGAAGAGACATGTATGGTAGGCGACAAGGATTTCAGAACCCAGCTCACACAGATCAAGGCTGCAGATCCAGAGGCTATCTACATTCCTAACTACACAGTGGAGGACGCTCAGATTCTTGAGCAGGCTGCACAGCTTGGTGTGAATGTCAGATTCCTTTCCAGCGATGGTTTCTCCGATCCTGAGATCTATAACCTCGCACCGGATTTCACTGATGGCGTAATCTATGTCGGACCTGCACAGGCTGAGGCATCTTCTGTTCTTACAGATTTCCAGGCTGCATACTCAGCTGCATACAACGGCGATGCTCCGGACTCTTTCGCAACAAACAGCTACGATGCTACATACATCATCGCAGCAGCTCTTGACAGGGCAGGCTCTGCAGATACCAAGCTCATCCGTGATGAAGTTGCAGCAACAAAGGATTTCCAGGGCGCTAACGGAGTCATGAATTTCGCAGCAAACGGCGACCTCGTTGCAAGCCAGGGAGTATACGAAGTCGATGGCATCACTCCTGTATATATCGGCTCATTCCAGGTTGTTGATGGCCATATCGTACAGGTTGACTGATTCAGCAGAATAAAGGACAGTACTGTCGGAAGGCTTACGCTTTCCGGCAGTTTGCTGTTTAAGCAATTCCGGGAGAAGGAAGTGGGTACAATAACACTTTACATGCAGTACATCGTGAACGGTCTGACGCTGGGAGCAATCTATTCTCTTATAGCTCTTGGCTATACGATGGTGTACGGCATTCTCAAGTTCATCAACTTCGCTCATGGCGATATCCTCATGGTGGGAGCTTTCATCGGTCTCATCATCTATAATGCACTTACTGGAGGCGAGTCAGCAGACCCCGGTGCATGGACAATCATCGCATTTTTCATTTCCATGATTGCAAGCATGGGTTTCTGTGCAGTTCTTGGCATGGCTATTGAAAGGATTGCATACAAACCGCTGAGAAATGCGAATAGGCTTGCGCCTCTCCTTTCTGCTATAGGCGTCTCATTCATTCTCTCTAACGGTGCAGCCTGGATCTTCGGAACCCAGTCACGCCGTTTCCCGTATCCATTTGAGAATGAGCCTATACATATCGGGTCAATAACAATCACGCCTCATCAGATTGTCATAGTCGTGGTATCTGTTGTGATGATGATTCTCCTCACATCATTTGTAAGCAAGACAAGGATGGGAAAGGCAATGAGGGCCGCTTCCCTGGACCAGTCCACGAGCATGCTTATGGGCATCAACGTAAACAGGGTCATCTCGCTTACATTCGCAATCGGCAGCGCACTTGCCGCAGTAGGCGGTATCCTGGCGGCTTTTGACTTCCGTGTATATCCCTCAATGGGAACAATGACAGGTCTCAAAGCCTTTGTCGCTGCAGTCATCGGTGGAATCGGAAATATTCAGGGGGCAATGATCGGCGGTATACTTCTTGGAATACTTGAAGCTGTCGGTGCTCCTTTGCTTCATATCCCGAACGGCATGAGGGATACAGTTGCTTTTGCCGTTCTCATTCTGGTCCTTCTGGTCAAGCCGGATGGAATACTCGGAAAGAACGAGAGGGAAAAGGTCTGATATGCTTAATTTCTTCCAGCTCATCCTCATATACGCAGGTATTTATGCCATCATGGCAATCGGTCAGAACTGTATCACAGGCTATACGGGAATGCTTTCCCTCTGCCATGCCGGATTCTTCTGCATCGGCAGCTATGCGACAGCAATCATGTGCAAGACATTCGGCCTGTCATTCTGGCTTTCACTTCCTGTCGCTGCAGTTGCAACAGGTCTTGTCGGTCTTGTAATCGGTATACCTACACTCCGCCTCAAGGGTGATTACCTCTGTATTGCCACCCTTGGACTTGGCGAGATAATCAGGAATGTCGCCACAAACCTCAATCCTGTAGGCTACAACAGCATTCCGCGTGCAACTCTTTTCGGTTATCAGTTTGCTTCCCGCAACAAGCTGGCTTTCATCCTTCTTATCTGGGCTTTCGTCCTGATCTTCTACATTCTTTTCCAGCAGCTTGCACACAGCAGGCTTGGACGTGCAATGATTGCCGTCAGAGAGGATGAGGTTGCTGCACAGTCCAACGGCATAAACGTGACGAAGTATAAAATCAGCTCATTCGTGCTGGGCGCGGCTGTCGGTGGAATTGCAGGATGTTTTCAGACTGCCTACACGCTTACAGTTCAGCCGGGCTCATATACATTCATGGTATCCGTCATGGTTCTCTGTACGGTCGTACTTGGAGGTATGGGAAACGCAAAGGCTGTAATTCTTGGAGCATTCATCATCCAGTTCATCTCATACCTGCCACAGCTCACAGGTCTTACCAATGTGATTCCGGCCCAGGCCAAGCAGATTATCTATGGCCTTCTGCTTGTCGTGATGATGCTCTGCCGCCCGCAGGGAATACTCGGCCGCGACAAGTTCCGCTATGGAGATCCTCGTACAAGGAGTGAGAAGCTTCGCGATTTCTTCTCCAGAGGAAAGAAGAAAGAGATCGGAGGTAAGGCATGAAGATTCTTGAGACACAGCACCTTACCCGTGAATTCGGTGGAGTCATAGCAGTAAATGATGTTGACTTCAATGTGGAGAAAGGCCTTGTTACCGGGCTTATCGGTCCGAACGGTGCCGGTAAGACCACGCTTTTCAATCAGATTACAGGAGTCGATAAACCGACTTCCGGAAAGATCATCTTTGATGGAAAGGATATCACAGGGCTTCCTGCCTGGAAGATAAGCCGCATGGGTATTGCCAGAACGTTCCAGAACATCAGGCTTTACAAGGAGCTTACAGTTGTTGAGAACGTCATGATGGGACTCCATTTCAAGGTCGGTCGCGATCCTTTCCATGGACGTTTCCTGCAAGCTCTCAAGAGCTATGCTTTTGCAGGCCGTGAGAACAGGGAAGAATACAGCAAGGCAATGGAGTGGCTCCGTTTCTTCGAGCTTGATGCACATGCACAGGATTTTGCCGGTTCCCTTCCTTATGGCAAGCAGAGGGAGCTTGAGATTGCACGTGCACTTGCTGCAGAGCCGAAGCTTCTCTTCCTGGATGAGCCGGCTGCCGGTATGAACCCTGCAGAGACAGCACACCTTATGCAGGTTGTGGATAAGATCCGTTCCCTTGGTGTCACTGTTGTCCTTATCGAGCATGACATGAAGCTCGTCATGAATATCTGTGACAATATAACGGTTCTGAACTTTGGTATGAAGATTGCAGAAGGAACACCGAACGATATCAAGCACAACAAGCTTGTAATTGAAGCATACCTCGGAAAAGAGGAAGAGGAGGATTGAGATGTCCGAAATACTGAAGATTGACGGAATTTCCGTTTCCTATGGGAATATCAGGGCACTTTCGGATGTTTCGATGAGCGTGGATGAGGGAGATATTGTTTCCCTTATCGGTGCTAACGGTGCAGGAAAGTCCACTCTTCTGAAAGCGATTGTCGGTCTTGAGCCTCTCAAAGGTGGATCAATAACATTCGCAGGCGAGACCATCTGCCAGGCAAAGCACCATGGCGGTCTTACTACTGATATCATTGCCCGCCGCGGTATCGCTCTTGTTCCAGAGGGGCGAAGGGTGTTTGCCGACATGACGGTTGAGGAAAACCTGGACATGGGTGCTTTCATGGTCAGCGATCAGGCTCTGATAACCAAGCGCAAGAGTGATATGTTCGAGCTTTTTCCTATCCTTGGAATGAGAAGGAAGCAGAAAACAAGATCTTTGTCCGGCGGTGAACAGCAGATGATGGCCATTGCCAGGGCTTTGATGTCAGGACCACGCCTCCTGCTTCTCGATGAACCGGGCCTTGGTCTTGCTCCTCTTGTCGTACAGAATATCTTCAATACTATCAAGCTCATAAACAAGGAGAACAAGGTAACTGTATTCCTTGTCGAGCAGAACGCGCGTCTTGCTCTCAAATCATCAAGCTTCGGTTATGTTCTTGAGAATGGAAAGATCGTTCTTGCAGATAAGGGCGAAGCGCTTTTGATGAACGAAAGAGTTCAGAAAGCATATCTTGGTGCCTGAGATCGATCCCCTCCTTGCGGAGGGGTCATTTCATCAATGCATTGCTGTATAAAGATCCATCATCTTCAGGCTTTCTGCAAATTCCTCAGCACTGGCATCCTCGTCGGAGCGGAAGAAAACCGTCTTCTCTGCAGAGGGACGCACTGTAATCATATTGTCTGAGAACAGACCTGCAAGGGCAGAACTCAATGCGACACAGAATGCAGGTCTTTCAGCTTTGAGTTTCACAGAGAATGACCTTGGTCCGTTCTTGTAGGTCTCCATCCTGATTCCCGGTGCCTCAAGGGAGAGATTCTTCGGTTTGTCGAGAAGCATTGTCCTCTCTCTGAGTATGTCCTTTGTCGACATCTTCACGTATAGAAAGTTCTTTGTCCTGTCCACTCTGTGGAGCGGGTACTCTGCGACTTTAATGATTGTTCCGGCATCTGCCGTGACGGTGTATTCCCTTGTATCTCTCTTCGTGCCTGAGAAGTCACGTAGCTTTATCGAGAATTCCGCTTCATGCTTTTGCAGCGTATCGTTGACAAGATAGATATCAATTGACTTGCCGTTGTCGATCATGAGCGGGGCAAGAGGCGAGAAGAATGCCCTTGCAGAATACTGGAGCAGCTTCCATTTCCCTCCATATTCCATGCACGAGCCTGAGACCTCCGGCCATGGATCTGTGAGAGAAGAGAGAATCAGGCCGTTCTTGCCATGTACACGGTTCCACGCAGCTTTCTCAGAGGCGCTCCATGCGGCCTTGATCTGTGATAGATAGACAAGTTTTCTCTCGTCACGTGGAAAGAGGAAAGAGTCTGCAACTGATGAGAGTATCTGTCCTGTACAGTCTCCATGCGCATCCACTTCCTTTGAGGCGATGTTCCTCTCTCCGTTATTCCATATCCTGTCCAGAGTCTCCTTCGATGGGAAAGATGGAACGCTGACGGATTTCGGTATTGATCTCAGCGCTTCCTTTTCGATTGACAGCAGACCGCTTCTCAGTGCCGCATCCTTGAATGAACGCCCTGTATATTTCTGCTGTATGAGGGTATTCATGTTCGCCTCAGCAGCCCCTCTTGTGATTCTTTCAATATAGACATAATCCGTTCTCGGCTGTATCAGATTGAGTTCCCCGATTTCCGCGCCTTTCATGAATACCTTGCGTCCATTGATGAAAAGACCGTCGGAGAGAAGATTCCAGGTCCTGAACGCGACATTCCGGGTTGATTTATATCCGTTTATCGAGATGGTTACAGGATAGATGGGCTGGCCTCCGATTCCTGCAGGCCACCACTGGCTCACATCGCCGGGATCCAGTGATATAAGGTAATCTCCGGATCCTTTGGGTATGGAGAGTCTGCCTTTTTCGGTTTTCCCGTTGATGCTTATCTCATATTCCGCTTCTGTATCTTTCTCTGCGATTGCGGGAATGATCACGTCGAGAATCCATTTGCCATTCCTGTTTTCGGTTTCAGCCTCGGAACCGGCGATGATGAGTACCGGGTCGGAAAGAAGTCTGATGCTTCTCCATACAGCAGGAAATGAGATGCTGCTCCTGCATGGTATGAACTGGATCTCAATCCTGTTTTCTCCATTCACGATATACTCAGAGACATCGAGAAGGAGGGGAGAGTCGTCGTTTTTCTCTGCTGCTGTTTTTCCGTTCAGGATAACACGACAGGCGGAAAGGCCCCCGCATTTCAGATACACCGGTCCTTCTGTCCTGGAGAAGGAGAATGTCTTCTCAATGCTCCATAGCGATTCTCCGATCCATCTGGTCTCTTCTGCTTCAAGTCCGTCATAAGGTTCTGGTATGAGATTATCTGCAAGGAGCGTATCATGGATGCTTCCAGGAACGGGCATGCTCCATTCTCTTCCCTGCTCGATTCCGCTTGTAATCATGGGCGAGACAGCTTTAAGTTGCCATGTGCCATCAAGAGTCGTGGTAATCATTCATCCTCCCTGTTCTGAAGATTATAACATGAAAAGGGAAATCTCTTATAAGAAAAACCACTTCTCTTGTGTTTTCATCCGTGTTAGATGCGTGTAAAATAGTAAAGAGGATTCTGAGTGTAATTCTGTCGTTAAAGGAGGTCCTGAGATGATCATAGCTAGAAGAATGACAAGAAATCCTGTTACTGCAACACCTGAGATGTCGATAGGAGAGGCATCTGATCTGATGAAGAGAGAGAAGGTTCATCGTCTTCCTGTCCTGGACAAGGATAAGAATCTCGTCGGTGTCATAACAGAGAAGGATATACTTCATGCTTCCCCGTCTCCGGCTTCAAGCCTTTCGATACATGAGATGGCATATCTGCTCTCGAAGCTCACTGTCAAGAAGCTCATGACAAAGGATCCTGTGACGATTGAAGAGAACACAACAGTGGAAGAGGCTGCAAGATTGATGAGCGATCAGGATCTTTCATGTCTTCCTGTCGTGAATGGCACAAAGCTTGTGGGAATAGTCACGAAAAGCGACATGTTCCGCATCCTGCTGGAGCTTTTCGGTGCAAGGCATTATGGAGTCCGTCTCTCATTCCTTGTAGAGGATAAACCGGGAACGATTGCACGCATAAGTGCCGCTCTTGCTGATAAGGGCCTCGATATAATCTCATTCGGAACATTTGCCGGAACAGACCCCACAAATGCAATCTGTACCATCAAGGTCCAGGGCTGCACTATCGAGGAGCTTGTCGGAATCATCAAGCCGTATGTATCGGAAATCCTTGACGTCAGGGAAGTGTGACATTGGGAAGGAAGAAAACCAGAGCTGCGGATATCAGACGGAGTCTGAGTGATAATGATCCTGAGCTGTCACCATTTGCCTCGATAAAGCTTGTCGAGAAAAAAGAGAGTGAGAAGAAAAAGCCTCTTGTGAGGCCAGTTCCCAAGAAACCCTCTGAAATAGTGCAGGGATATAATCCGTCATCATCTTTTGCTGACATTCTCTACTCCTATGAGCATACGGGTAATCCATATTCAATGCCCAGCAAGGGAAGAAAGGCAGAGATAGCGTCGTCAAAAACTGATTTCGGAGCTATTCTCGATAAATGGGAAGGCCGCACGACATCGGCAAAGAAAGCACCTGTAAAGAAGACAGAGGTAAAGAAAAGCACATACACTCCCACAAAATCATTCGGGGAGATCCTTTCCTCATTTGAAGGAAAGCCTGTGAGCAATCCCTCTCATAAGGATATCAAGAAGGAGGAACTTCCTCCTGAGAAGCCTCTTTTCAGGAAGGAGAGCGAGGACGAGAAACGTTCTCCGGAGGCTGTCTGGTCCATTTTCGGCTCAAACGAGCTTTTTGTAAGGAAAGAAGAGGCAGAGAAGAAAGAAGAAAAAGAGAGCAGGGAAGAGGTTAAGGAAATCAGGAGGGTATCAAAACCGTACAAGCCCGTGAAATCCTTTGCTGACATCCTTTCCGATTATGATAAAGGAAAACGGCAGAGCACCAGAACCGAGGAAAAGGCACAGCCTGACATAAAGCATAAGGATGAGGAAGACAGCGGAAATATCCTTTCCTCTGATTTCTTCCGTAAGGAAAGCGAGGATGAGAAACGCTCTCCGGAGGCTGTATGGTCAGTCTTCGGCAATAACAGGATTCCTGAAAGAAAAAAAGAAGAAGCTGTAAGTGAGGAAAAAGCCGAGGACGATGATAAGAGAGTGCGTCAGGCATCCTCCTATGAGAACAATGGTTCATTCCCTGCGCTTCTTTCCCGCTACGAGAAGAAAGCGGAGAAGACTTTCGATGAGATACTGAAAGAGAAGGGGGATGGAAAGGAGAACAAGCCTGTCCTGACAATATCCAAACTGCGAACGATGCTTCCACAGGCTACGCTTGACCTGCATGGGGAGACCGTGAGCGAGGCGGAGAAGAGCATACGCAGTTTCCTTTCAGAGTGTGTTGATAACGGACTGAGGAAAATATCGATAATCACGGGAAAAGGACTCCATAGCTCTGATGGTGTCGGTGTGCTGCGTGATACAGCTATCAGAGTTCTTGATGAGTCCGGAATTGTGAGTGAGAAATGCAGTGCTCCTCAATCTGCCGGTGGCGCCGGAGCACTCTGGATAATCCTGAAGGCTTAGCGTTCCCTGTATACGATTCTGCCTTTTGTGAGGTCGTAAGGTGAGAGCTCTACTTTTACAGTGTCACCAGGAACGATCCTGATATAATGCTTCCTCATCTTACCAGAAAGGTGTGCGAGGATAACAAGCTTGTTTGTAAGCTCTACACGGAACATCGTGTTTGGGAGAGCTTCCTTTACAACGCCCTCTACCTCGATTGCTTCTTCCTTTGCCATTTTTTCTCCTTATAAGATATAGCCTTCTGGGGAAATCCCCCTGCACAAATCTATCATTCTTTCTGTCCAGAGACAAGATAGGGGAAGACCGCGGGAAATATGGATGATTTATTCTTTTGCTATTGCAAAATAATGGGGCAAAGAGGCATGCTTTTCACAACTGGAGGAATCGAATGAGCGCATTGAACGATTATATAAACAGTGGAAAGAACCTGAATCCAGAAATGATGATGTACGTCTCTTCCCTTGATCTTGTCTCCAAGGTGTCTCCTGCTGTGGCAGGCCGCATAGTAAGGGAGCTAAGGGATCAGAGAACGCATCTCAAGCTTATTGCAAGTGAGAACTACTCATCGCTTTCCGTTCAGGCCGCAATGGGCAATCTTCTTACAGACAAGTATTCAGAAGGCTATCCTTATCATAGATTCTATGCCGGCTGCGATAATGTTGATGCTGTAGAGGCAGAGGCGGCGGAAAGTGCCAGGAGGCTTTTCGGTGCTGAGCACGCATATGTGCAGCCGCATTCCGGTGCCGATGCCAATCTCTGTGCATACTGGGCGATTCTGAGCGAGAGAGTCGAGATGCCTGCATTGGAAGGGCTTGGCATAAAGAATCCATCTGATATGAAGCGTGCGGACTGGAACAGGATCAGAGAGCTGACACACAACCAGAGGCTTCTCGGTCTTGATTACTACTCCGGCGGCCATCTTACGCACGGCTACAGGCAGAATATATCAGCACAGATGTTCGATGCCTATTCATACACCGTTAACAAGGAGACAGGTCTTCTTGATTATGACGAGATAGAGCGCCTCACGGCTGAGATAAAACCGCTTATCCTCCTTGCTGGCTACTCAGCTTATCCAAGGGCCATCGATTTCCATCGCATGGCTGACATCGCACACAAGAACGGAGCTGTCTTCATGGTCGATATGGCCCACTTTGCAGGGCTTGTCGCTGGAAAGGTTTTCACCGGCGATTACGATCCGGTTGCATGGGCAGATGTCGTGACCACAACAACTCACAAGACCCTTCGGGGTCCCCGTGGAGGCATGATACTCTGCAAGAATGAGTTTGCAGAAGCTGTGGATAAGGGCTGTCCGCTTGTCATCGGAGGACCTCTTCCTCATGTTATGGCTGCAAAAGCTGTCGCACTTGAGGAGGCGGAGAGGCCTGAGTTCAGAAGCTATGCAGAACGCATTGTCGATAATGCACGCCATCTCGCCTCCTGCTGCATGAAGGAAGGTATTCCTGTTGCAACCGGCGGGACGGACAACCATCTCATGCTGCTTGATGTAAGACCTTTCGGTCTGAATGGCAGACAGGCAGAGAGCCTTCTCAGGGACTGCGGTATAACCCTCAACCGCAATGCGCTGCCCTTCGATCCGAATGGTCCATGGTACACATCGGGACTCAGAATCGGAACGCCGGCTCTCACCACGCTTGGCATGGGAAAGGCTGAGATGGAGGAAGTTGCATCGATTATTTCCCTTGTTCTGAAGAATGCGCATCCTGTACGCCTCACGAAAGGGGAGCATGCGGGTGAGCTTTCAAAGAATAAGGCGAAAGCTCCGGAAGGGGTAATGGCAGAGGCAAGGGCAAGGGTGATCGCGCTTCTTGAGAAGTTTGTGCTTTATCCCGAGCTTGACCTGGATTTCCTTGAGAAAGCCTTCCCTCTTGAAGGGGAGAAGTGAAAACTCCCGGTTTATTTGCGGATAATTTGCGCAAAAAATCTGCAGAAAGCGGGCCATAACAGCAATTTGTGAGTAGCGCACCTGTGTAAGGTAAGGTAGACTACCCAATAGATACATAAAAAGGAGAAGCCACATATGAAGAAATTTATAGCAGCATTTCTTGTTCTTGCTGTGCTTGCCACAGATGTATGGGCAGGTGGAAGCGGAGAATCTTCCGACGGCGTAGAACGTCTTGAAATCCTTCTTTCCGATGATACTCTTGAAGGCGGAGCAATGGCCAAGGCCGTAGAGAGATTCAATGCAGAATATGCTGATAAGGGAATTCAGGTTTTCATCAATGAAATCGCTTATGGTGATATGCAGACTCAGATCCAGAACAGGGCAATGGCAAATGACCTTCCAGCTCTGATCCGCTCTGGTCACTTCATCCAGTATAACGACCTTGCATATCCTCTCGAGGGTAAGCTTGGAGATTTAACAGTTGACTCCTTTGCTATGAATGGCGCAAATCCTGCGACAGGCGAGCTTCTTGCAGGTACAGTCAACGCAACAGCAGTAGGTCTCATCATCAACAAGACAGCATTCGATAAGGCTGGTGTTTCCTATCCTCTCACAGAGGAAGACAGATGGACATGGGATGAGTTCATGGCAGCTCTTGACCAGGTTATGGCAGCTAATGAGGATTCCCTTGATTACGCTCTCGTAATCGATTATTCACAGCAGAGAATCAGGACAATCCTCTATCAGTTCGGTTCACTCTTCTTCGATCCGAATGATTCCAAGCACCTCATTCTCGACAGCCCGGAGACAAAGAATGCAATCGACTTCATTCTTTCCCTCTATGAGGATGGATATTCATCAGTATCCGCAGGTCTTGGAACAGAGAATGCTCAGCAGATGTTCAAGACAGGAAGAGTAGCAGCTCACCTTGCGGGTAACTGGGTCATCACAGACTACATGGAGAACATCAAGGACTTCGAATGGATTCCAGTTCTTATGCCATATGAGACAACGGTTGCTACATGTCTTGGCGGTAACTTCCTCTATGCATTTGACGGCACAGGTCAGGAAGAGGCTGCTGTTGAGTTCATCAACTGGTTCTTCACACCGGAAAACTACATTCAGTACTGCAAGGATGGAAACTATCTTCCAGGTGTCAAGGGAATCGAGGTTGACTACGATGTTCCTGGTCTTGATATCTTCGTACAGGAACTTAACGCAACAGATGCTGGTCCAGAGAGAGATAAGGCTATTGAGTCTTCCTACATCGGTAAGGACTGGGGCAACACTCTTCGCGATAACCTTGCAAGAGCAGTTGCTGGAGAGATCACAGGTGAGGAAGTCATCCGCATTACATGTGATACCCTTCTTGATACATACGGCGATATCCACGAGTGATTCGCCTTGTAAGCAAAGAGAACGGACCCTTCAGCGGGGTCCGTTTTCCTTTCTCAGAACTTCTCGATATCCATATAGCTTTTTTCATAGCCGCTCTGGCATCTCCAGTCATAAGGTTTGCCATTCAGCTCTGGAACCATATCCTTTCCGCCTTTGAGTGTGCCATAGGAAAAGTCCTTGACAGAGGCTTCCATTTTATCGGGACAGAAATCTGTTTCCATACTCCTGAAAAGATCCTTGAAGCGCTCATATGACCCTGTCTCATAGCTGTCAGAACAGCGTATGATGCAGCTCTGTTTCTCTCCGTGAGAGATGATCTCACGCCTCCTGTTCATCCCGCTCATCGTAAGCTCAGGTACCGATGAGAATCTGATGCCGGCAAATCCGTCTCCTGAGCGCGCAAAGACATTGCAGCCCTCTACTGACCATTCATCATACATCCAGACAGGAAGGTATGCATGGATGTATTTCACCACTTCCTTCTCCTCGATATCGAAGAGCAGCATCATGAGTGCCTTGTACTGGATCACAAGTGGCAGTGTACCGTTTCCAGCCCAGTAAGATGGCCTGTTCTCTCCGCTGAATGCCTTCTCGCCAGGATGGTTTATGAAAAGAGAAGCCTCAGCGCCTATGGTACAGTCCATTATATGCTGCTGATGACCATGCCTGAATGGGTGGAAGGACTGTGCGGATGCAAGTATGTATGAAGCAGTCGCTGCACTGTACGTCCAGACATTGTCCACTCCCTGCACGGATTTCAATATCCTCATCTTCCCCTCAGCGATGATGTCTGCATCATGCTCAGGTGGAATGTAGGATGAGAGCGAGAAGAGGGAAGCGGCCCTGTTTGAGAGTGTTCCCCATCCTTCTCCATATGCTATGTATGACAAGAATGATGGTTCGTTCAGCTCCTTGGCCTTAACAGTCATTTCATACGCTCTTCCGAAGGAGGATGACATGATGCCGTGATCTGAATTATCCCTGACGATTGTGAAGGTGTAATCAAGAGCTTCCTTTGCCTTTTCCTTCATATCCTCATCCTCTGCCGCTTCATAGAGCGAAAAAAGCCCTATCAGATCCACAGGAAAGTAAGTAGCGCTGTTCCATTCCGCATAATGGTAGAGACTGAAGTTCCTGAACCATGTGAAGAGCCTCGATTTTCCAATGCGCCTCTGTTCAGATCCTTTCCTGCCGCTTACGGTGAAGGTTTCATCAGGGTACAGGATTCCTGCAAGGTACTGTGAGACATTGAAAAGGAATGCATGGTTCTCAGAGAAATACCACATTGCATCATTTCCTTTTTCGTCAATCCAGTATCTGAAACCGAGGATAGCTTTCTTTGCTCTCTCATACAGGTCTTCCGGATAAAGCTTCCTGTCTTTTATAAGGCTCCAAAGAAGCGGTGCAAGCACGAAATCCGCACAGTCCTCCTTTCTTTCAATCTGCTCAAGAGAGGCCTCGATGCAGCTCTTTGCCTTATCTGTGACGGCTCCCTCCTTTTTCATGATGGCCATTGCCTGATGCACCAGTCCTCCTCCGTATATGGATGCGAATCTGATTGCTTCCTCCTTCCTTTGATCAATCGAGCTATGATCCGGAAGCTGCGTGATAGCCTTGGGAGCCTTGTTGTATGGAATGGTTCTCTTTATCTCCACGCCATCTGCATTGACTCTGAAGATCGCCTTCTCGCTTTTCATATCGTTGAAATAGGGAACCAGCTTCAGCCAGTTCATTCCCCTTTCGATATGGAATATAAGCGTTCCCTCTCCAACGCCATCGACCATAAGATCAACAGGCTCGGAGAGCATTGATGTATCGAACTCAGCCTCTATTCCTCCGAAGCAGAATGTAGTGCATGTCAGGGATAGGGAGGAGAGGAAGGACTCTGCCTGATGGATGTGCTGCGGCGACGCTTCTGTATCCAATGCCTGGATCACCGGCTGCTCTCCGCGGTAGATGAAATCGAAATAGAAGAATACATCGCGTTCTGCAAGCTCGTCTGCATATATCTCAACATCATGCCTTCCCTTTGGGAGGTTGAGTGAGAATTGCCTGACGTGCGGGATATTCCTGTCATATGGGGCGAATGTCAGAGCTTCCTTTCCATCCACCCATAGCTTTATCCCTCCGCATGTTGCCATCTCAAACGGGTATTCCCCGTCAGATGGCACCTCAATGCTGCTCCTGAGATATGTCCAGATATGGGTTGTTGTCTTGATTGCGGTCGAGAAATTCACCTTTGAATCCTCGAACGGAAAGTATATAAAGCTGTATGGACCATCGTATCTCTTTATGTCTTCCAGACTGTGATGGGCGAGAAACCATCTGCGCTGCGGATATACAATCTGCACATATGCTTCTCCCATGTTCACGGGCGCATAGAAAGATTCAAGCGGTGCCTCGATATCCTTTTTCCCGATTCCAGTATAAAGCCAATGGGAAAGGCTCTGGCCTTTTCTGATCTCATATTCAAGTTTCATAATCTGATGATACTCCTAACAGATGTGTCTGAAATGCTATTTTATTGCGGTTTTTCGCAAAATATGCAGTATTTGTTTGCTATCGAAGCAACTATTGTATTGAATGTATGACAGGTTCTGGTAAACTTCATAGGAAAGAGGGAGGTATTATGAGTAGGAAGAAGAATCCTTTGGATCGCAACCAGGGCTGGGCTCTGCTTTTCTGCGCTCCTAACATCATTTTCTTCATTATATTCTTCTTGTGGCCTGCAGTAATAGGTCTGTATTATTCATTCACCAATTATGATGGATGGCGCAATATGGATTTTGTCGGGCTGGAGAACTATATAAACCTGTTCCATGACAGTCAGTTCTATTCGGTCCTGCTTAATACATGTCTCTATGTTATCGTATCCGTTCCTCTTGGAATGATTGTTTCCCTTTTCCTCGCGCTCCTTCTTAATGATGAGAAGATAAAAGGGAATGCGATAACCAGAGTCCTTGTATACTGGCCGACACTGCTTTCCACAATCATGGTCGGTGTCACCTGGAAATGGATCTTCGGTGAGTCATTCGGTGTAATGAACTATATCCTGACATCCATGGGAATGGAAGGAGTAGGCTGGTTCTCAAGTCCTGGTCCTGCATTCTGGACAACGATCATCGCGACTGTATGGTCTGGGTGTGGTGTCAACATGCTGGTTTATCTCGGTGGTATCAAGCAGATACCTGTTGACCTTTATGAGGCCGCTACAATCGATGGTGCGAATGGCTGGCAGAGATTCAGAAGCATCACGCTTCCTTCGCTCAAACCTGTCACATTCATGATTCTTCTTACATCTACCATCAACGCATTCAAGGTCTTTGCTATGGTCCAGACCCTCACGAACGGTGGTCCTGGCACATCGACGACCTACATGATTCAGTATATCTATCAGATAGGTTTCACCAGAAACAGGCATGGATATGCTTCTGCAGCTTCTATGATTCTTTTCGTCATCCTCCTCATCATCTCATTCGTGCAGACGAGGGTGAATGCTAAGCAGGAGGAGGCCTGATATGATGAAAGTTTCAAAGTCTTCTGTAATCGCGAAGACAGTACTGTCCCTGGTATTCGCTCTTATCTGGGTGTTCCCTGTAGCATGGCTCGTGCTTTCGTCATTCAAGCCAGGCTCAGAACTCTTCACATTCCCTCTGACGTTGTTCCCGAAGGACTTCTCTCTCTCAGGATATACTTCAACCTTCTCAAGATATAACGTTTTCCAGGCAACATATAACACAGCATTCATTACGCTCTTTGCAACTATCATCACACTCATCATGAGCTGTATGTGTGGTTTTGCCCTTGCAAAGTATCATTATAAGTGGCTCTCTGTATTCTTCATGTGTATGCTCGCAACGACAATGCTTCCTACAGAGGTCATCATGTCGCCAAGCTTCACGGTCATTCTCAACCTCGGTCTCTATAACTCCCTCTGGGGTGCCATCATTCCGACGGTTGGAACCATGACAGGTGTGTTCCTCATGCGGCAATTCTTTATATCGATACCGGATGAGCTTCTTGAGGCAGCAAGGATCGACGGAGCAAACGAGGGCCGTTCGTTTGTCCAGATCATGGTTCCGCTCTGCCGTAGCCAGATTGCCATCCTTGCAATCTTCTCATTCCGCTGGAGATGGAATGATTACATCTGGCCTCTCCTTGCTCTCACGGATCCAAGCAAGTATACGCTGCAGCTTCAGCTGAGAACGCTCAGTGGAGCAGAGGCTGTGGACTGGTCGGCGCTGCTTTCATTCTCCGTTCTGACAATGATTCCTGTCCTGATTATCTTCATAATCTTCAACAGGCAGATCATGAGCTCAGAAGTCTCAAGTGGTGTCAAAGGATGACGGGAAGGCCTTCGGGCCTTCTTTTTTTTTCTTTGTATGCTTCCTTCCGACGTAGTATTCTTAATGTATGAACAACATACTTATTAAGAATGGACTTGTTGTAGATACAGAATGGATGAGGCATTCCGATATCCTGATTTCCGGATCAAAGATTAAGAGAGTCGCTCCATTTATCGATTATGATACACTGCCGCCGGATACGACGGTTGTGAGAGCCGATGGACTGTGTGTGCTTCCCGGCATCATCGATGCGCACACGCATTATCATCTCGTGTCGCGCGGTACTGTTACGGCTGATTCCTTCAGGGAAGGGTCAAGGCTTGCCGCATTCGGTGGTGTCACGACTGTTGTTGATTTTGCTGATGACAACAAGGTCTCCCTTCTTGATTCACTCCACCAGAGACGCAAGGAAATGGTTCCGATGGCCATTGACTATGCCCTGCATCAGGGAGTGTATAAGTATCGCAGTGATATAAAGAAAGAGCTGGAATCCATCAAAAGAGCCGGTGTGGGCACTCTGAAGATATTCACAACCTACAAGGATGTCGGCTATCTTGTCGACAACCGTGATGAGCTGAAGAGCATATTCAAGGATGCAAAGGATCTGGGGCTTATGGTCACCGTGCATTGCGAGGATGATGAGATAATCTCCACCATCTCTGCTTCCTGGAAGGGCACGTACAAGCCCATAGATCATGCTTCTCTCCGTCCTGCAGAGGCAGAGGCTAAGGCAATTGAGTATGTGGGTAATATCGCAGGAGAACTCGGAATGCCTGTCTATATTGTTCACCTTTCCTCGAAGAAGGGGCTTGAAGCTGTAAGGCAGCTGAGAATGAATGGAGTCAAGGTATTTGTCGAAACGACTCCGCACTATCTTTTCCTCACAAAGGAGAAACTTGAAGGTGCTGATGGCCCGCTTTATGTCATGACGCCTCCGCTGCGTAGCGCTGAGGATAACGAGGCTCTGCAGGAGGCGCTTGTGAACGGCGAGATACAGGTTGTCGCAACGGACCACTGCTCATTTACCAGAGAGCAGAAGCTGGAGAGCGATGACTGCAGGACAATATATCCCGGAATTCCCGGAACGGAGGAGATGCTTCCGCTGATCCATACGTTTGCTCTCACAAGCGGAAAGCTTTCCCTTTCCCAGATTGTGAACCTCCTTTCAACAGGACCTGCCAAGCTCTTCGGGCTCTATCCGGAGAAGGGATCGCTGGAAGTCGGAACCGATGCGGACATAACGATATTCGATCCTGACTGCAGCTGGACGATAAGCAAGGATACAATCCATTCGGCCTCCGGATACTCTGCATATGAGGGTTTCAATGTTACAGGAAAGGTCATAATGACATATCTCCGCGGACGTCTCATCATGGGTGATGACATCTACCTCGGTCTTAACGGGGACGGCAGATTCCTGAGGGCGAAACGATGATCAGGGCGCTTCTTTTCGATATGGATGGAGTCCTTGCAGATTCTGAGGGAATCTCGCTGGATATAGGAATTGCCTATTTCGCTTCCATCGGCGTCCATGCCGACAGGACCTCATTCAGTTCTGCAATCGGGTGCGGGGAACGTACTTTCTTCGACAAGACAGCTTCTCTGCTGGGACTCTCCGGACCTCCATACTGCTATGATGATGCCTCTGCGTTTTTCCGGAAGGAGTATACAGAGAGGATAAAGAACCTTTCCATTTCACTTCCCGGTGCCGGTATCGTCAGGGCCGCTCATGAGCGCGGCATTCTCACAGCTCTCTGCTCCTCAGCTCCGGAGTGGAAAGTCTTTGCAAACATAGAGGCAGCTGGTCTTGAGCGCAGTGATTTCGATTTCATAGCCACGGGAAAGGACATAAAACGCAATAAGCCGGAGAAGGATATCTATGCCCTTGCGCTCATTGCTTTGGGTGTGGATGCCTCAGAAGCTGTTGTGTTTGAGGATGCGGCAGGAGGAATCGAGAGCGGTAAGAGAGCCGGATGCCGCGTTGTCTCCATGGAGACGACGATAGGAAAGGAAGAGGCAGAGAGAGCCGGTGCTGATGCAGTAATAAAGGATCTCTCCTCAATTCCTTCCTTCCATGATTCTGGGGAACTTGAGTCATTCCTGTTTGCAAAGAGTCTTCCACCTAAGCGCTATGGTGCTGTCATGATAAAGCCATGCGGAAAGGGATGCAGTGAGAACATCCTCATAGAGGAGGCAAGGAAGGCGTGGGAACACGGTTATGCTCCATACTCAGGTTTCCGTGTCGGGGCTGCACTTGTCTCTGCGGCCACAGGAAGAATCTATTCCGGCTGCAATGTCGAGAACTCCTCCTATGGAGCCACTATCTGTGCAGAGCGCAATGCGATTACGACAGCAGTTGCAAATGAAGGTGCGGTAGGAATTGATACGATAGTTGTCTATTCTGATGACGATCCCCCGGCCCCGCCATGCGCTGTATGCCTGCAGGTGCTCTCAGAGTTCTCCTCTCCTGATACTTCTGTGGTGCTTGTCACGCCCAATACAGAACCCGTGAGATATAAATTCTCCCAGCTGTTGCCGATGCCTTTTATTTTCCCTACAATGCGATAAAATGCGGAAAATAGCACTGGCACTTGCAATATTGACTCTGTTCCTTTCGTGTACGAGCACAAAGGCTTTTATCTCACCATCTTTCTCCTCTCCGGAAATCCCTGTTGAGGAGAAGCTTCTGTCCCTTGAGGCACGTCATGTGAAGGTTCCGGAACCGGAGATTTATTTTGATGGGGCTGTATGGCTTGAGAGATTCACGGAGCTTGTCACGGAGGCGGAGGATTATATACTCATAACCACATTCCTCGGCTCCGACTGTCCTGAACTGGAAGGTCTTTATCATGCTCTCATGGAAGCGGCCGGAAGAGGAGTGAGAGTCTATTTCATCATGGACGGGCTTTCCTCTTTCGATATGACTGAGTCCAGGAATTATATGACACCTCTGTATTTTCTGCGCCGCGGAGGAGTGCATCTTACGGAGTACAATCCTGTCACTGTAACGCATCTTTTCAATCCAGCGAGCATTATCATCCGCGACCACCGGAAGATGCTTGTTGTTGACGGGAAGGCTGCCGCAGTTGGTGGCATGAATATGAATTACATCTCGATGGGCGCGGGGGAGGGAAAGACTCAGCGTGACAGCATGTATCTTTTCTTCTCTCCATCCCTCGCATCTGCTCTGACTGATGAATTTGTGTCAATCTGGAATGATTCGAGCGTCGAGAAAATAAAGCGTGAGGATTTTTCATCCTATACAGCAGCAGATGATGGCTATGATGCCTATCTCGTGCCCTCCGAAGGTGTTGCTGGAATGTATGCCTCTCTTTTTGGCAGCGCCGAGAGAAGTGTCCTGCTCTTCCCGTATCTTCCGGCTCTCGATGGCAACATGAAAGAATGCGTACATGCTGCTGTGGAGCGGGGTGTTGATGTGAAGATGGTGATGCCTGTTGATCTGAGAGGATATGCTGCAAGCGGTATCTATCAGGGTCTTCCTTCTCTGCTTGAGGATACCGGAGCTTCGGTCTATCTCACGATATATGACGAAAATGGGGAGATATTGCCGCTTCTGCATGAGAAACTCATGATTGTCGACTCGCGCTATGTTGTCATCGGCTCTGCGAATTTCAATTACCGCTCAATGACGCTGTCAAAAGAACTTGCATTTGTCATCGACTCTCCCTCCCTTGCCGCCTCTCTTGAGAAGCATGCTGCAGAAATTGCAGAGTATGCCACGCATGTAAGTCCAGAAGAGGCTGAGAGGCTCAAGAAGGAAGAGGGAAACATATTCGCATATCTCTTCACATTCTTCGGAGGCTGATATGAAAAAGATCCTGATACCGCTTTTTCTACTGCTTTCATTATCTCTTTCCGCATCTCCTGAGTTCGGGTACTCGCTATCTCCTGTGGGAGTCTCCCTTCCTTCCGGAAATTACGGCGGTCTGAATGCCGCTTTCATATTCGCACCATCTGGTGAGAAGCATTATGGGGACATAACGCTGTCGGTGGATCTTGCTCCGACTGACCCTTACTTTGAGGGTGTGATGCTTTCTGTCTCGACTCCGCTTTTCAGAGTTCTCAATCATCCGTTCTCCTGGGCATTCAGCAATCCTGTTGTCTGGGCACCCGTGCTCGGAGCCGGAGTTCAGTATAGGCTCGGGAATGAGTGGAATGTATTCTTCTCTCTCTCCCCGTTTGTGTTTCAGGAAGTTCATTTTGTCTATGAGCTTTTATCTCCATTCGCATCCTATTCGATAACGCATGAAAGCTGGGGCTGGGGCATATATGTCTTCCGTTTCTCCTATTTCTTCTGAGGGTACAATGAAAAGATTTCTTCTGATTCTGTCAATGATTCTCCTTCTCTCTCCGGTTTTCGCTGGTGACTATCATGATGTGTCATTCACAATCGGGCAGGAGACATATAAGTGGCCCGAGAAGGGCATAAGCATGACATATGGTATCAACATAGGGCTCAGCAGCAGGCTTGAGCTGGATATCTGGGGCATATCATCGCTTGTTCCCCGTCCGTTTGAATCGAATATGTTCGGAGCCGAAATCGCTTTCATGCTCCTCGGGCCGCGTTCCACAGCATCCAAGGTCATGGGAAGCGGTATAAACATGATGCTCAGTGTCGGTGGCTTTTACCGCACTGACAACAATGGGGCAGGACCCATGATAGCCCTGACACCGCTTGTTGTAGGCACCCCGATATCCGGCAGGAGAGAAAGAATCCTGAGAACGGGAATAGGCTATGATGCCGTGAATAATGACGTTGTCGTGACTTTCTCCCTTCTTTCCCTTGATTACTATGTCAGAGGCACCTGGCGCGATTATTCATTCTGATTTGTTTTCCTGATTATCCCGTGGGCAGAGTGTCTGGCTTTGCCCATTTTTCTTCTCTGAATTTTTCTTGGTTTTTTTCTTGACAGGAAGTGTATCCATGCTAAACTAATATCGTATTTACAAAAGCTTTTCGTAAATACAAAAAGGAGAGACGGATGCATTCACCAACAATGAGGGTTGTTTCAATACTCAATCTTGTTGCAAGTCATAATGGAGAACTCTCAATGAGTGAGATATCCAGGCTTCTCTCCATTCCTGTCGGTACGATTTGCCCGATACTCCAGACTCTTGTCCGTACGAACTTCCTTGAACTTTCAAAAGAGAGCAAGACATACAGCGTTGGAATGCGCTTCTTCCTTTCCGGCATGCCATTTATAGAATCCAATAATTCATTTGCGGCTGTTAAGACTGTTCTGGAGGATCTCACGGCAAAAACAGGGGAGACTTCGCATTTCAGCCGCCTCGATGGCGGGGATGTTCTATACATCCTCAAAATCGAATCTCCCCAGCCGATAAGGATGTACTCCGCTCTTGGAAAGACGCTGCCGGCTTATGGCACGGGACTTGGAAAGGCACTTCTTTCAGAGTACAGCCTTGATGATCTGAGAGCGCTTTATCCGAATGGTTTGAAACCTCTGACGAAATACACGGTCACGGATATAGAAGAGCTCTATGCCCAGCTTCTTGAAGTCAGAAGGACAGGTTTCGCATACGAGTCAGAGGAATCAAATGAAGGGGTGCGCTGCATAGCACGCCCGATAAAGAAGAACGGCAAGGTATGTGCGGCGATAAGCGTCGGAATACCGGTGTTCAGATACACGGAAGAGAAGAGAGCGGCTATTGAGAAAATGCTCAGGAGCGCTTCTGAGAAGATCGAGGAAATCGTTCCATATCTTGATTACGTATGAAGATGGAGAAGAGTATATGAAAATCACCAAAATCAATCTCTACACTGTTCCTCCCCGGTGGCTTTTTCTGGAGATGGAGACAGATGAAGGCATTACAGGCTGGGGTGAACCTGTCATTGAAGGAAGGGCATGGACAGTGAAGGCCGCTGTACAGGAGCTCGAGAGATATCTTGTCGCCAATGACCCGATGAAAATAGAGGATATCTGGCAGGCGATGTACAGAACAGGATTCTATCGCGGAGGGCCTGAGGTCATGAGCGCGATTGCAGGCATTGACCAGGCTCTGTGGGATATAAAAGGAAAATACTACAACGCACCGGTTTATGACCTTCTTGGTGGAAAATGCCGCGATAGGCTTCGCGTTTACAGCTGGGTAGGCGGTGACAGACCCGGAGATCTTGAGAATGGCGTGAAGGCTCTCTGGGAAAGCGGATGTACCGCAGTCAAGATGAACGGTACGGAGGAAATGCACTACATCGACAGCTATGAAAAGGTCGATGAAGTCTGCAAGCGTGTCGAGACTATACGCAATGTGATGGGAAACAAGATGGATATTGCCGTCGATTTCCATGGCCGTGTGCACAAGACGATGGCAAAGGTCCTCGCACATGCCCTCGAGCCTTATCATCTGATGTTCATTGAAGAGCCGGTGCTTCCTCAGAACAATGAGGCACTCAGGGAGATTTCAAATCATACATCAACACCTATAGCCACAGGTGAGAGAATGTTCAGCCGCTGGGATTTCAAACCTCTCTTTGAAGCAGGCTATGCGGATATCATTCAGCCGGATCTCTCGCACGCCGGTGGTATAAGCGAGGTGAAGAAAATCGCCTCGATGGCTGAGGCCTATGACATGGCTGTCGCTCCTCATTGCCCGCTGGGACCGATTGCACTCTCTGCCTGCGTACAGCTCGATGCATGCACGCCGAATGTCTTCATCCAGGAGCAGAGTCTTGGGATTCATTACAACAAGGGCACGGATCTCCTCGATTACCTTGTCGATCCTTCCGTCTTCAGGTTTGAGAACGGCTTCATACAGATTCCTGACAAACCTGGTCTCGGCATTGAGATCAATAAGGACAAGGTCGTTGAAGCTGCGAAAATCGGCCATGACTGGAAAAACCCTGTCTGGAGAAATTACGACGGAACAATCGCGGAGTGGTGAGAGAGATGGATATTGTTTCATTCATAAAGGAAAACATGATCGTGGCTATTGCCAGGAGGGTATCCCCCCAGAGAATAGTCGAAACAGCAAAGGCTCTTGAGAAGGGTGGAATAAGGCTTCTTGAAATCACGTTCGACCAGTCTTCTCCGACATGCATCGAGGATACGGCAGCTTCCATTTCTGCTGTGAAGGAAGCGCTGGGAGAGAGAATGTGCGTCGGTGCCGGAACCGTAATTTCCGAGGAACAGGCTGTGGCCGCACACAACGCCGGTGCTGATTTCGCTCTTGCCCCTGACACCAATGTGAGTGTCATCAGAACGGTAAAGGAGCTTGGAATGGTATCAGTTCCGGGCGCGTTCACTCCATCAGAGATTCTCACTGCCTGGAATGCCGGTGCGGATATAGTGAAGCTTTTCCCTGCAGGGAATCTCGGGCTGCCTTATCTCAAGGCAATCAGGGGCCCTATCAGTCATGTACCTCTGATGGCCGTTGGCGGTGTCGATGAGAACAATGCGGAGAGTTTTCTGAGAAGCGGTTTCTGCAGCTGCGGAATAGGGTCGAATCTTGTAAGGAACGATCTTATAAATGCCGGAAAGTATGATGAGATAACGGCACTTGCTGCGAAATATGCATCAATTGTCGATGCTGTAAGGAGTTGATGATGGGTAAAATAGTATGTTTCGGAGAGATGATGCTGCGTCTGAATCCTCCTGGATACCTTCGCATAGTGCAGTCTGAGAGCTTTGACGCATCCTATGCAGGAGGAGAGGCGAATGTAGCTGTATCGCTTGCAAATTACGGAGAGGATGCTGCATTCGTTTCCGTTATCCCTGCAAACCTGGTTGGACAGAGCGCTGTCAATTCTCTCAGGCGCTGGGGAGTTGATACATCCCTTATCAGAAGGGACGGGGAGAGGCTTGGAATCTACTTTGTTGAGAAAGGGGCAAGCCAGAGAGCATCGAAGGTCATTTATGACAGGAAATACTCTGCTGTATCGCTCTCAAAGCCTGAGGACTATGACTGGAAGAAGATATTCGAAGGCGCAGACTGGTTTCATTTCACTGGCATAACCCCAGCTCTCAGCAGCAGCCTTGCTTCTACATGCCTTGAGGCATGCAAGAAAGCAAAGGAAATGGGCGTGACAATAAGCTGCGACCTGAACTACAGGAAGAATCTCTGGTCGAGGGAGAAAGCGGGGGAGGTCATGGGTTCACTTGTTCCTTATGTCGATGTCCTTATCGCGAACGAAGAGGATGCTGCGGATGTATTCGGCATCAAGGCCACGGGAACGGATGTGGAATCAGGAACAATAAGTGCCGCAGGGTATGAGGAGGTGGCAGAGAAGCTTTCATCAAGGTTCGGATGCAAGGCTGTCGCAATAACACTCCGTGGTTCCATCTCCGCAAATGACAATAACTGGGCAGGTATGCTCTACACGGATGGAAAGAGTTACCTCTCGAAGAATTATCTCATTCATATAGTGGATCGTGTAGGTGGTGGGGACAGCTTCGGCGGTGGTCTTATCTATGCTCTACACAAAGGTTTCGATCCGCAGCATGCGATTGAGTTTGCTGTAGCGGCTTCATGTCTGAAGCAGACAATCGAAGAGGATTTCAACCATGTTTCCATAGATGAGGTGGAGGCACTGGTGAATGGAAGCGGGACAGGACGTGTCCAGCGCTAGTCAATTGAAATACAGGCAGATTTGCCTGATAGGAGGAAGAAATATGAAAAGAGGGTTGGTTTTTCTTACCATAGCTCTCCTTGCGGTATCCATGGTATTCGCAGGTGGTTCTGCTGAAGCTGATGATGGACAGAAGACCATTACAGTATGGGCGTGGGATGACAATTTCAATGTAGCTGTAATGAAGGAAGCTGCTGAGGTCTATGCTTCTGTCAAGCCTGATTCAGGTGTGACGGTCAATGTCGAGAGCTTCTCCAAGGAGGATGTTTTCGTAAAGCTCCAGACAGGTCTTGCAGGTGGCGGATCAGGACTTCCAGACATCGTCCTTCTTGAGGATTATGTTGCTGGAAAGTACCTCACGACATTCCCTGGATCCTTCGTGGACCTTACGGATCTCTTTGATTACTCACAGTTCCTGCCGTTCAAGGTCGACGCCGTTTCTCAGGATGGAAGGATCTATGCTGTTCCATTTGATACAGGAGCTGCTGCTCTGTACTACCGTCTGGACCTCGTTGAGGCAGCCGGATACACAGAGGAAGATATGCAGAATCTGACATGGGATGAGTTCATCCAGATTGGAAAGGATGTCATGGATGCAACCGGTATTCCAATGATTGTCGAGATTGCAAACAACAAGACAACACTTGTCCGTGCTATCATGCAGTCCTGCGGTGAATGGTATTTTGACCATGATGGCAACATCAATATCGTAGGCAATGAGGCTCTCAGGGCATCGTTCGAGATCCTTCTTGAGATGAGGGATGCCGGAATCCTCTTTGAAGCTGAAAGCACAGAAGGAAGGGCTGCAGCACTCAATAACGGAAGAGTTGCTTCTGTTGTCAACGCTCCTTGGTTCATCTCCTCACTCCGCCCTGCAGAGGATCAGACAGGACTTTGGAGAGCTGCGAGAATCCCGAGAGTCGCTGATATCCCTGAGTCTATCAATGCATCCAACGTTGGTGGTTCAAGCTGGTATGTCCTTGCTAATTCCGATGTGAAGGATGAGGCTATCGACTTCCTGCAGACTGTATGGCAGGGAAATACTGATTTCTACGATACGATCATGCTCAATCAGGGCGCTATGGGTTCGTATATCCCAGGATATGCAACAGCTGTATACGATGCGGAAGATCCATTCTTCGGTGGCCAGAAGATCAATGCACTTTTCGCAGAGATCCTTCCAGAGGTTATCCCTGTTAACTATGGCGGCTATGTTGCTGAGGCAAATGATGCCATCACAACAGCCCTTGCAAATCTCTTTGCCGGCAGGACTGATATCGATGGAGCACTCGAGCAGGCAGATGCTCAGCTTCACAACCAGCTCGGCAGATAATGTTCCAGGTTCCCCGGATGCACTCTCATCCGGGGCATTCACAGTAGGAGGATGTTTTAATGATTGGAAGAAAAAAGAAGGGTCCGGATTACAATAAGTACGGATGGATGTTCGTATCGATTGCATTTGCCCTTTATCTCATTTTCACGATTTATCCGGCAGTGGAATCGTTCAAGCTTTCCTTTGAGAGCTTCCAGGCTGGACAGTATTCTTTTGTCGGCCTTGCTAACTATAAGAGGATGTTCGGGGATGCTATCTTCTTCCAGTCATTAAAGAATACTTTCCTGTACATGATCATACAGGTACCTGTAATGCTTTTCATGGCGCTTATAATCGCGACGCTTCTCAACAGCCGCGCTTTGAAATGGAAAGGATTCTTCAGGACCTCAATATTCCTTCCATGCGTCACATCCCTTGTCGCATACTCGATTCTCTTCAAGATGATGTTCTCCCTTGATGGTATCGTCAATTATGTGCTCATGGGACTGGGTATTCTCGATGCGCCGTATCAGTACCTGCAGGATTCTACATGGGCAAGGGCGATAGTCATCATCGCAATGCTCTGGAGATGGACCGGCTACAATGTCATTTTCTATCTTGCCGCGCTCCAGAATATACCTCTTGAGACATTCGAGGCTGCGAAAGTCGATGGGGCCAATTCGGTGCAGAGCTTTTTCAAGATAACAATCCCGCAGCTCAAACCGATTATCCTGCTTACTGCCATCATGTCAACAAACGGTACGCTGCAGCTTTTCGATGAGACAATGAATATAACACAAGGTGGTCCGGCGAATGCCACCATCACGATATCTCAATACATCTACAACCAGTCGTTTGTCTATGCGCCGAATTTCGGCTATGCATCCGCAATCTCGTATGTGGTTGTGTTTCTGATGATCATACTTGCAATCATCCAGTTCAGTGTGGCTGGAAGAAAGGACTGAGGAGGAGAGAAATGAATAAAGACAGAAACTACAGGACTGTTGGAAGGGTCTTCATGCATCTTTTCCTTCTCGTCGCCGTTTTCATCTCGATATTCCCTTTCATCTGGATGCTCATAGGTGCAACGAATACGAGTATCGACGTCACATCCGGAAAGATGTGGTTTGGCAGCAATCTTGATGAGAACTGGGCAAACCTCAGGGATACTGCAAGCGTTCTCCGCATCGCTTGGAACACAATCTCGACAACACTCATTTACACTGTGCTTTCCGTGCTGATCTGTGCAATGGCCGGATACGGGTTTGAGAAATTCCCCTCGAAGGGAAAGAGCGTTGTGTATGCGGCATTCCTTCTTTCGATGATGATTCCGTTCTCTGCCCAGATGATTCCGCTTTTCAGAATGGCCTCAGCTGTGAATATGCTGAACACGCATATCGCGATCATACTGCCTACAATCGCAATGCCGTTCCTGGTTTTCTTCTTCAGACAGAATTTCCAGTCCTATCCGACGGAACTTATCGAGGCCGCGAGAGTCGATGGCGCAAATGAGTTCGTGATTTTCTTCCGCCACGTCCTTGTTCCGATGAAATCCACATTCGCAGCTGCTGCAATCTACGCGTTCATGAAACAGTGGAACAACTACCTCTGGCCTCTTATCGTGATTCAGACGAATGAAAAGAAGACATTCACGCTTCTTCTTTCGTCGCTTGCTTCCGCTTACTACGTTGATTACGGCCAGCTGATGCTTGCAATCGTGATTGCTACTTTGCCAATCATCATCGTCTTCCTCACAATGCAGAAACAGTTTGTCGAGGGTATTACAGGTTCTTCAAAATAAAGGAAAGGAAAATGAGAGAATACAGCATTGATGCCAGAGATGTTCATAACCGTCTTTACAGATGCCCGATAGACATGGGCGGCTCTGATGATAAAGGAAACAAGCTTGAAATCGGCAACCACTTCCTTACAATCAACGGAAAGCCGTATTTCGCAGTATGCGGCGAGGCTCACTTTTCACGCATAGATGAGAGACTCTGGGAAGATGAGATAATAAAGATGAAGCTCGGCGGGCTTACGATCATTGCAAGCTACATCTTCTGGATACACCATGAGGAAGAGGAAGGTGTCTTCGACTGGAGCGGAAACCGCAATCTCCGTCATTTCATCGAGCTCTGTAAAAAGCACGGCATGTATGTAATCCTCCGTATCGGACCGTTTTCACATGGAGAGTGCCGCAATGGCGGCTTCCCTGACTGGCTTTACGGCCGTCCTTTTGATATCCGTTCAAATGATCCTGAGTATCTCAGATACACAAGGCGTTTCTACAGCGAGATATACAAACAGGCGGAGGGGCTGCTGTACAAGGATGGCGGTCCTGTGATCGGAGTTCAGCTTGAGAATGAGCATGAGCACGCATCATGTCCGTGGGAGATGACTACGGAGAACAGCAGGGAGTGGGTTGTAAGCGGCAGAGATGGCAGGGAGCATATGGCAATGCTCAAGAAAATAGCCATTGAATGCGGTTTCGATGTCCCTCTCTATACTGCCACTGCATGGGGCGGTGCATGTGCTCCGGAGGATGTTGTCTTCCCTCTCTGGGGAGGATATGCATTCCGACCATGGATGTTTTATGATGGAAAGCTTAAAGTACATCCTGCGACTGCAGAGTATCTCTATGGAGACTTTCATTCGAACACGGCTCCGAAGTATTACAATTTTGACCCTGAATATCCTGCTGAGGATTATCCGTATGCATGCTGTGAGATGGGTGGAGGCATGAATGTCTACTATCCATATCGTTTCCAGCTGCCATATGAGAGTGTCGGAGCGCTTGCTCAGGTGAAGGTCGGAAGTGGCTGCAATTTCCTCGGTTACTACATGTACCATGGTGGAACCCACCCGCATGGAAAGAAAACACCATATCTGAACGAGTGCGATGTCCCGAAGTTCTCATATGATTACCAGGCACCACTTGGAGAGTTCGGGCAGGTAAGGCCATCTTTCCATCAGCTGAAGCTCCAGCATATGATGTACCGCAGCTTTGCTGACAGGTTCGCAGTCACGAAAACGCGTCTTTCTGCAGAAGCTGAGAAACAGACTCCGGAGGAGACTGAGACACTTCGCTATGTGGTCCGTGTTGATAATGATGGAAGGGGTTTTCTCTTCATAAACAACTATCAGGATCATGCCGAGCTTCATGATCAGAAGGATTTTGCAGTCAGCATAAGAACACGTAGAGGTGATATAAGAATTCCATCCACGGGATCTATGAACCTTGAAAAGGGTGCATATGCAATTCTTCCTTTCTATTTTAATGCCGATGGCGTGACGCTTGAGTATGCAACGCTGCAGCTTGTGACTGAGTGTGAATATGAAGGCAGAAATGCATATCTTTTTACAGCTGTAAGCGGCATGGAGCCTACTGCGGTCTTTGAAAAAGGCACTGTGGTTGAATGTATCTCAGGCTGCCATCTGGATGGAGAGGAAACGATTGTTTTTGATGAGACGACCGGAGGTATTGCTCTTGTTAATGGAAAATGTTTTGTTGTTGTTCTCAGCGTGAAGGATTCAATGAGGCTGTGGCAGATTGATACCGGTAATGGCCGTATGCTCTTCCTTTCAGATTACCCGGTGCTGTACAAGGACAACAGTTTCTTCCTGGAGTACCGCTCGGGGCAGAATGCTGAAATTGGAATAGCATCATGCGGGGGAAGCGCAATAAACGTGAACGGAGTCAGGCTGGAACGTACCGGGACAAATGGCATCTTCTCGATGTACCGGTCCTACAGAGGGGAGGAGTCCCCAGCTGTGGATTTCATCGATAAGAGCTCAAAGAATGATGATAATGACGATGGTGGCCTGAAGCGTCCTGTGGTCGGCAGCCCCATAACCTCATCAAAGGTCGTCAACGCGCGAGGAATCTTCCATTTCAAAGCTTCAGACTTCGAGGGAGCCAAACAGCTTATGCTGAAAATCGACTATACGGGAGATATCGGGTATGCGTTCATTAACGGAAAGATGATTCACGATAACTTCTGTAATGGAAGGACATGGGAGATTGATCTCATGCCGTATAAGGATGAGATTCTCGCCCATGGGCTCTATGTCTATGTGTCTCCGCATAAGGAAGGCTCATACATAGACAGCAGTTCTGCGATGGCTGCGATGGTTGAGGTTGCAGGAAAGCAGACTGCGGAGATTCTCTCTGTAAGCGCTGAGCGTGTCGAGGATATCACGCTTGATTTCTAAGTGAAACCGCAGGGCTTTACCGGGCCCTGCGTTCATATTCCACCACCAGATTGCTGTTTTTGTAGCATTTGTGGCTTCGACAGAGTATCATAATGCCATAATCTTAGGTGGTATCATGCATAAACCGACATGGAGAGTTGTCGCTATACTTAATTTCGTCTCGTCCAGCAGGGGCGTTTCTCTGATTGAATGTGCTAATGAACTAGGCATTCCCGTCGGTACGATCCATCCGATTCTCCAGACTCTTGTTGACATGGAGTATCTGTCCTACAACCCTGAAAGCAGAAAATACAGTGCAGGGCTGAGGCTTTTTCTTGCCGGTTCAAGCTATGTATCAGGAAACAACTGGTATTCCTCGATAAACAGCATACTTGCAGAGACTGCAGAGAAATGCGGAGGCGAGACCGTGCATCTTGCCAAGCTTGAGAATGGCAATGTCCTGTATATCATGAAGGTCGAGTCGACAAGATCCGTAAGGACCTTCTCCTCTGTAGGAGTCATTCTTCCGGCTTACGGTACAGCACTGGGAAAGGCACTTTTGTCGGATATGCCGCTTGATGAGATACACAAGCTGTACCCTGACGGACTCAAGCCTCTGACAAAGAATACAATCACATCTTTCGATGTTCTCTCCTCACAGCTTGAGCAGGTGAGAAATACGGGTTTTGCCTATGAATGCGAGGAGAGCAACTACGATGTCAGATGCATCGCGCGTCCTCTGAGGAGGAATGGACGCGTGGTTGCTGCAGTTTCTGTTGCTATGCCCGTTTTCAGATATACGGAAAACCGCAAGGAACGCATCGAAGAAGAGCTTGTCACTGCAAGTGCAAGAATCGAGGAGATGCTTCCATATATTCCGATCTGAGTATTTTATTTCCCTTCGAGCTCCATCATCTTGTCGATGCGTCTCTGATGCCGGCCGCCTTCGAATTCCGAATCAATGTATGCATCGAGGATATCTGTTACAGGCTCTGTATATTCAATGCGTCCGCCGAAGGCAATGAAGTTGGCGTTGTTGTGCTGTTTTGCCATTGCCGCAGCATATGAGTTCTGGGGAAGTGCGCACCTGATTCCTTTCATCTTATTCGCAGATACTGATATGCCGATACCGGTCCCGCAGACGAGAATGCCGAAATCATAACAGCCTTTGCGGTATTCATTCACTGCTTTCTCTGCATAGTCCGGATAGTCAACACTCTCTGTGCTGTCAGTTCCGAGATATGTGACCTCTATCCTTTTCTCTTCAAGATGCTTTATCAGTGACGCTGCAAGCTCAACTCCGCCATGGTCATTGGCAATTACTGCTTTCATTTATTTATCTCCTTCCATGCAGGCTTGTTTCAGTTTAACATTGTTTCATGAAAATATATATCACCGGTCATAGAAATCCTGATATGGATTCAGTCACATCGGCCTATGCCTACGCTGTTCTTAAAAACGCGATTGATCATGATAATGAATACATTCCTGTGATGCTTGGGGTTGCAAATAATAACACCAGGAAGGCTTTCAGCCGGCTTGGCATTCCTCTCCCGATGGTCCTCCGCGATGTAAGGCCACGTGTAGGGGAGGTCAGAAGACAGCCATCGGTATCGATATCCTCATCCGATCCGCTTTACCTCCTGATGGATATCTTCCAGCGACGGCACCCCACTGTCGTGCCAGTGCTTGATGACGGAGAGTTCAGGGGACTTTTGTCCGCAGATGATATAAACGCATCCTTTCTGAGGGAAAACAGCGGTGCTGTAAGACAGCGCTATCTCCTGTCGGAAGAGAACATAGAGAGAATCATAGAAGGCGAGTATATAAAGCACGGGGACTGCGGTACTGTCAGGGCCCCGTATATGATCGGAGCTATGGAGTATCAGGTTTATCTTGAACGCCTCGAGCGTCTTGTTGATAAGCCTGTTCTGATAATCGGAGAGAGACGGAAACATATCCAGGCTGCGATAGAACAGCAGCTTCCGGGCATTGTTCTGACAGGCGTTTCAGATCCATCGAGGCTGGATATGGATTTCTCCGCTTTCAGAGGGTTTGTATATGTCTCATATCTTGATACAGCGGAGACGCTTCGCCTGATGAGGCTCTCCACACCTGTCTCAGACATCCTTCCGCCACCGGATCCTGAAACAATCATTGACAGCGGCATGCTCTTCGATGAGGCAAAAAAGAAGCTTCAGGAAAGCGAATACAGGGGGCTGTCAGTCTTTACAGATGGAAAATGGTCCGGTTTTGTCACAAGACGCTGTTTTCTCGACAAGCCAAGGCAGCGCATCATCCTTGTTGATCACAATGAGGCAGAACAGAGCGTTCAGGGCATAGAGGATGCGGAGATAACCGAGATACTGGATCATCACAGGCTTGCTCCTCCGAGAATGCGTACTCCGATCTACATTGTCTCTGAGCCTCTGGGGTCCACATGCACGATAGTATATGAGCAGTTCAGGAAGTATGGGGTTGAGATAGATCCCCTTACGGCAATGGCTCTCCTTTCCGGTCTTACCGCAGATACCGTCATCCTCAGAAGCCCGACTACTACGGAGTATGACCGCCATGTGGCTGCCGCGCTTTGTGAAATCGGGGGTGTGGAGGACTACGAGGCATTCGGACGCTCGCTGTTTGCAGACGGACCTACGCTTTCCGAGCGGGACCCTGAAGAAGTGATACTCAGCGATATGAAGACATATAATGAAAAGAGCGTCAGATTCGCAATCGGCCAGGTTGAGATCATGGCACTGGAGGAGGTTCATGATGTCAGGAAGAAGTATCTTGAGACTCTTTGCCGCGTCAGGGACGAGAAGAGTCTTGACTGGGTCATGCTCCTTGTTTCCGATGTGATAAAAGGCAACTCCGTACTTCTCATGACACCTTTTGATAAAGCCCATTATCTGATTTACGAGAAGATTGAGGATGAGACATATTATCTTCCGGGTGTTCTTTCAAGGAAGAAACAGCTCCTTCCCGAGATTTTCAGGGTGCTGGATCTATGATCACACTCCCTGCACTTTGATGATGGATGGTATCTGCCTTATCGCCTGTGTGGTCTTCTTCATGGCATCTTCGTTGTCTGCGCTGATTGTGAATGTGCCTACAAGACCATCAGGGGAGACGTCGAGAGCTCCTTGAATGAGATGGCTGTTATGCTTGCGTACCGCATTGTCTATCTCGCTGAAAAGCTCTGAATTGAATTTAGCGGTGACCGAGAACCTTCTCACAAGTTCCTGGCTGTCCCATTCCACAGGTACTATCCTTTCCTCGGCTTCCGGCATGTTCGCAAGATTCGGGCAGTCGCGGCGGTGTATCACATAGCCTCTGCCTCTTGTTATGTATGCCACGATATCGTCCCCATGCACCGGGTTGCAGCACTTTGCAAAATCAAAGAGGATGTTGCTGTTCTCTCCGATGATGACAGTTCCTTTCTTCTCATGTGATACAAACCTCAATCCCTGCATCGATGGGATGATTTTCTTCGCATTCTCCATCGCCGGATTCTGCACAGGCTGAACTTTCTTCGGAGTCTGTGCGATTGGCAGGTTCGTGGACTCGTTCTTGTTGAGCCATGCCCTTATCTTCTTCTTTGCCGATGTCGTCTGGGCATATTCCAGCCACTGCTGGTTCGGATGGGCATTCGGGCTTGTCATGATCTCGACAATCTGGGTATTCCCAAGCGGCCTGTTGAGTGGGATTATCGAGCCATCTGCCCTTGCTCCGGAACAGTGATTCCCGATTTCCGTATGGACCTTGTATGCAAAATCGAGAGCAGTCGAACCTACCGGAAGCTCTATGACATGTCCCTGAGGAGTGAAAACGACGATGGAATCCTTCAGAAGCTCGTTCTTGATCTCATCCATGAAATCCTCGCTCTGTGCGATCTCCTTTGACCATGTCTTTATCTTACGGATGATCTTCTGGTAATTGATGGAGTCGACAGTCTTCCAGGTTCCTGACTCAGAGCCCGATGCCGCTTTGTATGCCCAGTGCGCTGCGACACCTTCCTCTGCTGTCTTGTGCATTTCCTGGGTTCTTATCTGGATTTCAAGGTGCCTGTTCTGCGGACCGAGGACTGTAGTGTGGAGTGACTGGTAGTTGTTTGCCTTAGGCATTGCGATGTAGTCTTTGAACCGGCCTTCAATCGGGATCCACATCGAATGAATCACTCCCAGAATCGTGTAGCATTCGACCGTTGTCTGGCATATCACCCTTATGCCGAGAATGTCATAGATCTCATCGATCTCTTTCTTTCTTTTCTTTATCTTCTGGTAAATCGAGTAGGCGTGCTTGACCCTTCCTGTGATCTCGATATCGGTGATTCCTGCCTTCGTACAGGCTTCGGCTATGGCTTTTGAAACCTGTTTGATGTATGCGGTGTATTCACCCTTCTTCTCAAGAAGATAGCCATTTATGTAGTCATAGGATTCCGGTTTCAATGCTTTCAGAGACAGGTCTTCCAGCTCGCTTTTTATCGTCTGCATACCGAGGCTGTCGGCTATTGGTGCGAATATATCGAGGCAGTCTTCGGCAAATGCCCTTTTCCTCTCGGGGGAGAGTCCCTCAATGGTTCTCATATTGTGGAGCTTGTCTGCCAGCTTGATGAGAATGACCCTGAGATCTTTTGACATTGCGAAGAACATCTTCTTTATTGTCTCCGCTTCCTGTATGGATTTCTCATCCGTGATCCTGGAAATCTTTGTCACGGCCTGCACCATTTCTCCGACTTCCTTGCCGAATATCGTGGCAATCTCTTCTTCTGTGGTATCCGTATCCTCAAGAGTGTCGTGGAGAAGTCCTGCGGAGACTGTATCTGCATCCATTCCGATCTGCATCAGAATTTCTGCGACGGCAATCGGGTGAGTGATGTAAGGTTCTCCGGTTTTTCTCTTCTGATCCCCGTGTTTCTTGGCAGCAAAGACCGCAGCAGCTGCGATTTTGTCCTTATCGTCATCGCTGTAGCGGATAATCTTCTTCACGAATCTGTCGACTAATTCTTTATTCGGGAAGTCTTCTGCCATATATCACACGCTCCTTATCCGCAAGATCCTTTACTATCTGTATATCTGTAAAGCCGTTCCTTTCAAGAAGACTAACACATATTCTCATCTGCCGGTAGTCACATTCAAGGGCAAGTATGCCATTCTCCTTAAGATGGGAAGGCGCGGTTTCTATGATTGATCTTATGAGGCCAAGGCCATCTTCACCGCCTCCGATAAATGCGGTGACGGGCTCTGCCTTAACATCCTTATCCGTCTCTTCATACCAGAGGTCTGTGAGATATGGAGGGTTTGAGGCGATGATATCAAAAACACATCCCGCCCAGGGCTGGAACAGGCTGCCAAGCCTTCCGTCTCCCTCTTTCCCGGTTATCCTTCTGTAATTCTCTTTCGCGATTTCCAGCGCTTCTGGCGATATGTCAGAGAAAGAGACCGGGGAGGAGAGAGCGTATGCAACCGAAGCTGCAATTGCGCCGCTTCCAGTGCAAAGGTCGAGTATTTCAGGATCATCAAAACGGGAGGAGAGTGAGATGACAGTCTCTACAAGGGTCTCCGTGTCAGGCCGGGGAATCAGGACAGCAGGCGATACCAGGAAGCTGTGCCCATAGAATTCCTTCTCCCCTGTGATGTATGCCATAGGCGTACCGGAGAGCCTTTTAGAGAGCAGAGAGAACGCCTTTTCACAGGTGCTCTCGTCAATTTCCGCCTCCGAGCATGTTATCTGATGGATATCATCAAATCCTGTAGCAAGACGGATGATGATGCGTGCATCCACTCCATCCGTCCTGGATAAAAGCTCCTGTCTTAATTCCCTGAGCTTCACGCTTCTTTCAGCGCCTCTTCGCCTGCAGCAAGCCTGAGTGCATCGATAAGCTCATCAAGCTCTCCTTCCATGATTGAATCGAGCTTGTAAAGTGTGAGGTTTATCCTGTGGTCAGTCACTCTGTTCTGTGGGAAATTATAGGTACGTATACGCTCAGATCTATCTCCCGAACCCACCATGTTTCGTCTTGCATCAGCTCTCTCTTTCTGCTTCTTAGCCTCTTCCATCTCATAAAGCCTTGAGCGGAGAACTCTCATTGCCTTGGCCCTGTTTTTTATCTGTGATTTCTCATCCTGGCAGATGACGACAAGGCCTGTAGGAATGTGTGTAAGGCGGACAGCGGAGTCCGTTGTGTTGACGCACTGGCCTCCTGGGCCACCTGCTCTCATGACATCCACCCTGAGATCCTCCGGCTTTATCTCGATATCGGTCTCTTCCGCCTCTGGAAGCACTGCGACGGTTATGGCAGATGTATGGATTCTTCCGCCTGACTCTGTTTCAGGAACACGCTGTACACGATGCACTCCGGATTCGAATCTGAGGTGGCCATATACATCCTTTCCTGCGACGGAGGCTACGATTTCCTTGTATCCTCCGATGCCGGATTCGCTGGATGACATGATTTCCATCTTCCAGTGCTGTTTCTCCGCATAGTGTGAGTACATGCGGAAGATATCTGCAGCAAAGAGAGATGCCTCATCGCCTCCGGTACCTGCCCGTATTTCCATGATGATGTTCTTTCCCTCAAGCGGATCTGGAGGAATGAGCAGGATGCGGCATTCCTTTTCCTTTGCCTCTATTTCCTTCTCAAGGCTCTGAAGCTCTTCCTTTGCCATCTCCACCATCTCAGGATCTGATTCTGCCTTGATCATCTCCTTCGAGTCCTCAGCCTGTCTTTCGAGGTTTTCCAGTTCTGTGAGACTCTCAACAACAGGGGCAAGGTGGGAACGCTCCTGCATCAGGCTTTTGTATAGATTCATATCATTCAGAGCTTCCCCTGAGAGCTTTGCATCAAGCTCCTCAAGCTGAGTTCTGAAACCTGCAAGCTTATCTGTTAATTCGGACATACACTATTTTTTATCATTTTATGACTTTATCGAAAAGCTCCTCTCCATATGCCTTTAGGCTCAGGAGAATCTCCTTGTCATGATAGTCCGTATCCATGCTCTCAAGCTTCTCCTGTACCGACCGCATATACAGCTCATATGTAGGGGTGCCATCGACAGGCGGATTTATTAAACGGAGCGCACAGAAATTCTTCCAGCTTTCCCTGTCTTTTTCCGAAAGTACTTCAGGCCAGTTCCTGGCAACCTGTCTCCAGAGCAGCTTGTGGTATTTGTCATCTTCGAAAAGATGCTCGCCGCGGCTGAGCTTTTCCTCCGGCTTCATTGCCCTGATTGAGGCCATCACGCCTTTGTCATGGTCGGATGGGAAGCTGTTGTAGATCGTAAGGTCAGGATCCTTTGCGTTTTCCTCATATGGCTCCCTGGCTGCGAGGATGGATTCTTTTCTGAGCACAGGGGAGTTGATTGCCTGGCTTGCCTTCTGCCAGATCCATGATTTGGTAAACCCAAGGCGTTCCTCACTCTTACTGTCGAGTGTGCTTATCGGGGCGATGAATGGGGAACGGTTTATCATCAGCCTCATGATCCCCGTTTCCTGATAGCTTCCCTTCGCGCTTTCCGGGATATCGTGAGTAAGGTCAAAACAATAGAGTGCTGCTGATTTTTCCGCTTCATAAAATAGCGGCAGAAGCGGGTGAGTGTTGCCTTTTTCCGAAACGAACAGAGGGCAGGTGTGCAGGAAAGGTATATGATTGAGTACCTTTATCTCCTTTGCAATCTCATTCTTCATCCTGTGGTCGAATGCCCACTGGAAAAGCTTAGGCTGCTTTTCCTTTATGAGTTTTGCAACGGCAATCGTCGCCCTCACATCCACAAGCGCATCGTGTGCGCCGACTTGCTTGATGTTGTTCTCTGCTGTCAGATCCGTGAGCTTGAATGACGGTGCGTTGGTCTCGCTGTTGAGAATCGAGAAACTGATACCGTCAGGCCTCAGATCCCTTGTCGCCCTGACAAGATTGATGATGTCCCATCTTGAGCATCTGTTGCGGTATTCGCGCTCAAAAGGATCATAGAGGTTACGATAGAGCGTAGAACGTATTACCTCATCATCGAAATTGATGCTGTTGTATCCAACGGTGATCGTCTCCGGAACCATGAACTCCTTCAGCAGCTTTCCGATCATCTCGGCTTCCGTGATTCCCTTTTCATTGACCTCCTGCGGGGTTATTCCCGTTATGAGGCATGAATCAGGGGAGGGAAGGTAATCAGGGGACAGCTTCGCATACAGTACGATGGGCTCTCCAATCTGATTGAAGTTCATATCGGTGCGGATTGCCGCAGCCTGGGCTATCCTGTCATACCGGGGATTGAGTCCGAATGTCTCGAGGTCATACCAGAGAAAAGTCTTCATACCATGAATATAGCATGAAACGTGCTGCCTGATACATCTTGTGAGATAAAGAAAACGGAACGCATCCCACGTTCCGCTCTTCTTTTATCAATGATGGCATGATCCATGATGGGAGCATGTATGCTCACTTTCATGGTGGTGACAGCTTGCTTCGGGATCATAGACAAGGTTTCCCTTTGCAAGTGCCTCTGCAGCCTCATCTGCGCTTCCTGTTACTCCTGGATACACCTCGATTCCATACTCCCCGAGAGCAGCTCTCGCTCCACCACCGATTCCTCCTGCGATGAGCGCGCTCACCCCATGTTCGTGAAGAAAAGGCGCAAGCGCCGAATGTCCTCCTGTTTCTGCGGCACTGACATCCTTTTTCTCTGTAATCATGCCATTCTCGATTGTATATAGCCTGAATGTCTCCGTCCTGCCGAAATGAGGGAAAACGGAACCTGTCTGTTTATCGAAAGTCGATGCAACAACCATATTAAATGCTCCTTTATTAATCTGAACATAATATAGTCTTAATTGCCCTTAACGGAAACAAGGATTAGAATCCTCCTGTTTATGAAAGATTCGAAAAAGCAGATATTCTCATGGGCCCTCTATGACTGGGCGAACAGCGCATTCGCAACGACTGTAATGGCTGCCTTCTTCCCGATTTTCTTCTCACAGTACTGGTCATATGGCGGAGACAGTGCAACAAGCACATTTTTCCTAGGTCTCGGTAATTCAATTGAATCGCTTATTGTCGCAATCGGAGCTCCGGTTGTAGGCGCTATCGCTGACAGGGGCAGCTACCGCAAGAAGCTCCTGATTCTCTTCGCTTTCCTGGGAGCCGTGATGACAAGCGGTCTTTTCTGGGTTGCTGCAGGAATGTGGCCGGTTGCCATGGTCCTTTACATCGTGGCGAATATCGGATTTGCGGGAGCGAACACGCTCTATGATTCGCTTCTTCCCTCTGTCGCATCGGAGAAGAAGGTCGATTTCGTTTCCTCACTCGGTTACAGCCTTGGATACATCGGAGGTGGTCTTCTTTTCCTGATCAATGTCCTGATGTATCTTTTCCCATCAGCTTTCTCTCTTGCAGATGAGATTGAGGCTGTCAAAGTCTCATTCCTGATGGTCGGTATATGGTGGCTTGTCTTCTCCCTTCCTCTTTTTATATTCGTCAAGGAGCCGGATGGGGAGAAACTGAGCATCGTCACTGCAGTGAAGGATGGATTCGGGGCCGTGAAGAAGACACTAAGGTCGCTTAAGAATCTGAAGAACACTGCACTCTTTCTTGTGGCTTACTGGTGTTACATCGATGGCGTGGATACCATCATACGCATGGCTACGGATTACGGAACCGCACTTGGTTTTTCCTCTTCCAGCCTCATCGTCGCACTGCTTATCACGCAGTTCGTGGCATTCCCGTCAGCGCTTTTGTATAGCTTCTTCGGACACAGGATCGGCATAAAGAGGGCACTTCTTGTTGCAATCACCGGATATGGCGTGATTGCCTGCTTCGGATTCTTCATGACAAATGAGACCCAGTTCTACATACTTGCAGTCTGTATCGGCCTTTTCCAGGGTGGCATACAGGCACTTTCCCGTTCATATTATTCCCGTCTCATCCCGGAAGACCAGTCTTCGCAGTTCTATGGATTTTTCAACATGCTTGGGAAATTCGCAGCAATCATCGGGCCGCTTCTTCTTGGTGTCGTTACTCTTCTGACCGGAGAGCAGCGTTATGGAATCCTTTCATTGATCATTCTTTTTGCACTTGGTGGCATCCTGCTGCATAAAGTTGATGAAAAGGAAGGCGCGAGAGATCTGGAAGCGTTCAGGCACGCTAATTGAGATTGTCATTGCATAGTGGTTTTCTCATTGCTAAAATTACATTCTTGATGGAGGACTGACAATGAGAAAGGCACTGGCTTTTATCATGGTGATTCTTGTCTTCTGTTGTTCTGTGCTGAGCGCAGGTGATGGCTCTGCTGCCGCGCTCAGAGGAGCTTATGACGGGATTCTTTCCGCAATAGCTTCATATCTCTCAGAGCCAAGAGTAACGTTGCAGGGAGTAAGCGTGAGTGATGGCAATGGATTCGTTCCCGCCCTCATTTCTTTCGTACGCTCCGATGTGTCCACTTATATGGATTCTCTTTCCTTTTTCTGCAGTGATGGCAGTTATCTGTCAGATGGAACGACACTGGTTCCCCTGCGTCAGATGCTCGGAGTTGAGATTGTCCGGCATTATCTGCAGAAAAGGGAGTTCAAGCAGGGGGATGTGATCCTTGACGGCTCGGTCCGCCTTCTTGAGTGGTCTGGAGCGGAAAATGGGGAAGCTGTAACGGATGACTGGTCGGATCTTCATGCCCGTTTTTCTGTGTCATTGATGGCAACAGGCACGCTCTGTGGCGAGGGAATAATCATGGAAGGCACGATCAGTGTAGGCGGTAATGATGATATGACGATGACAATCACGACAGAAAGCCTTAAAGTCAATGATAAGACAACTGAGGCTGTTCCGATTGTATTGTCATTCGGCAGGTAGGAGGTTTAAATGGATAGAACTGAGGATTTTCTGAAGAGGCATATGCTTTCAGCTTCTTCTGTCGATGAGGATAAGACACTTGATTTCATGCTCTCAGAGATGGAGAAGGGGCTGGCCAAGGAGAACGGGAGCTCTCTTCAGATGATTCCCACATATGTTTCCACGGATGCGGATATCGTGCCTGGAAAGAGCGTCATAGTCATGGATGCCGGCGGTACGAATTTCCGTACATGTCTTGTCACATTTGATGAGAACAAACAGCCTGTCATCTCGGATTTCTGTAAGGTAGGCATGCCTGGCATAAAGGAAGAGGTAAGCGCCTCATCCTTCTATTCCATCCTTGCAGACAATATTGAAAGACTTATAGACAAGAGCGACAGAATAGGTTTCTGCTTCTCGTATGCTGCGACGATAACAGAGGATCATGATGGCATACCAATCGTATTCTCAAAGGAGATAAAGGCTCCTGAGGTTATCGGTAAACCACTGGGAAAGAACCTTCTTGCAGAGCTTGAGAGGAGAGGGCATGATGTTTCCTCCAAGCGTGTAGCTGTCGTCAATGATACTGTGGCAACTCTTCTTGCCGCGAAGGCCGGTTATCCTGATAACGCTTCCTCGTATATCGGTTTTATCCTCGGAACGGGTACGAACACCGCATATACCGAAAAGAACAGTGCAATCAGCAAGATAAACCTTGAGAGCGGACGTGAGATTGTCAATGTTGAATCCGGCTGCCTTGCCTTGGAACTTGGTGATCTGGACAAGGAGTTTGTAAGCGGAACTAAGGATCCTGCTAAATACTGGTTTGAGAAGAAGATAAGTGGTGCATATCTTGGTCCTTTTGCGGCCCATGTAATTGAAGCTGCGATTAAGGAAGGCGTCCTTACAGAGTCATTTGGAGAACGCTTCAGTGCAATTCTTCCTCTCGATACAACACGCATGAGCCATTATCTTGAGGATTGTCACAATCCTGAGTATGACCTTGTGAAGGCCGTCGGGGACAATGAGGAGGATGCAGCTGCGCTTTATAAGATCATCAAGGCGGTAATCGAGAGAGCCGGAAAGCTGACTGCGATAAATCTCACAGCAGCTGTGCTTAAGTCAGGAGAGGGAAAGAATCCTCGCTATCCTGTGGTGATCAACGCAGACGGTACCACGTTCTATAAGACAGCATTCCTTGAGTTCTATACAAAGCTCTATCTTGATGAGCTTCTCGAGAAGAAGCATGGAAGATACTATGAGATGGTCAGGATAGATAATTCCCCGACGCTCGGAGCTGCGATTGCGGGACTGGCTATCTGATGGCTGTTCTGGCGATTCATGATATCTCATGCTATGCAAAATCCTCACTGACGGTAGTGCTTCCCGTGCTGGAAGCACTGTCAGTGGAGACTGCTGTCCTTCCGACTGCCATCCTTTCTACACAGACAGATGGCTTTGATGATATCTACATAGAGGATGAGCATGGTGCGATGCTTGAGATCCTGAAGCGTTTCAGATCACTCGGTCTCTCCTTTGATGGAGTATATTCAGGTTTCCTCGGCTCTGCTGAGGAGATAGATACCGTAAAAAGTGTCTTTGATGATTTCCCCGGTCTTGCATTTGTCGATCCTGTTATGGGTGACAATGGGAAGCTGTATCAGACAATCGGGGATGATTTCTGTGCTTCCATGATACATCTTGTGAAAAAGGCCGATATAATAACGCCGAATTTCACGGAAGCCATGATTCTGACGGGGCTGGATGATGGCTTCAGGCCCCAGGGGCAGAAGGCAATAAAGGATCAGATTACAGTACTTCGCTCGCTTGGACCGAAACGCGGTGTGATTACAGGAATTCCGCTTCAAGCCGGAGGGCTTGGAAATGCTGCATGGGATGGCGATGAGATAAGGCTTTTCCAGTATGAGGATGAGCATGTGTCCTATCCCGGCTCCGGAGATCTCTTTGCCTCTCTTCTTTTCGGCCTTGTCGTTAAGGGCGGAAGCTTCTTCGGCTCTGTAGGACACGCCACTTCAATTTCCACAATCGCAGTTGCTGCATCAAAGAAAGAACAGCGGGAAAAGAGGCGAGGGGTGATGCTTTCTCCTGTGATGGCCGAGATCAGAAGAAGGATGCTATGAGAGTGCTTATCGTCGCTTCTGATAAGGCGGAGCTCAAGGCGTTTCCCGATACGTTTGAAAAGGTTGCCTCCGGCGTGGGGCCTGTCCTGGCCGCTGCGTCTGCTGCCTATGCGATCGCAGAGCATCTTCCCGATGTCGTCTTCTCAGTGGGAAGCGCTGGCAGTGCCGGAAAGCTTTCCATCGGGGAATGCGTATCCTTTGCCCGTGTCGTGTCACCGGATTTCGATCTCAGTTCCTACGGTCTTGAAGTAGGCTCGACTCTAATGGGTAACAGGAAGATTCTCAGCTCGATAGAGCTGGACAGGAATTCATCATATGTTCTCTCATCATCCGGCAGCTTCAATACAGGCATTAGCCTCCCGTTTCATTACGACGCGGCAGATATGGAAGCTTATGGTGTTGCTTTCGCAGCGAGCATGCGACATATCCCTTGCTTTGCCGTGAAGGTAATCACTGATGTAATAGGAGAACATGTGGATCTTGGTGAATATGGTTATACACTTAGATCTCTCAGGTCCCTTCTTCCTCTGAAAGTCGAGGAGATTCTGTCATCTCTCTGATTCTTGCAGTCTCTGGCACCGGATGCTGTGAAAGAGCTTCTGCCCATAGCATGAGCTCGTTCGTTTTCTCGCGGTACATATCATCTGCTGCTTTTATGAGTGTGTTTATGCTTTCCTTCCCTGTCTCATCCAGTTTTATCTTCCTGTCCAGAACCGGTGCCCATATCCTTGTATAGCTTACGCCAGGTATTGCATTCATCACTTTGTCCGAAAGCTCTGACTGGGCATTCTGGAATACCTTTGAAATCTGTCCTCCCCAGCCTGTTATACCTCCCTGATTCTGGCTTTCTGCTGTTTTATATAAAGGAGTGCCGGTTGAGAGTGAGAGGATGTGATACTCCGCATCTCCATACAAAGTCCGTGAAAGAGAGTAAGCTATCAAGGATGGGTTGTTTGCGGCAACTCCGCCATCTATCAGATGTATTCTCCTCCCGTTTCTATTCATCACGAATTCTGGAAAGTAAAGGGGAGCCGCTGTACTTGCTCTTGATCCTTCCCATATGGCGTAATCCTTGTGTCTCCAGCTTGTTATTGGAAAAATAGTTCCAAGATTGGTCGAATATGATACGAGAACAGTTGGAACCATCAGCTCTCCCATAGTCCGTGTACCATAGAGTTTTCTGAGAAAGCTCTCATATTCTGCTCCGCTGTATTTATCAGAGAAGATTGGGGCAATCAGTGCGCTCATTCCTTTCTGTGGAAATATCTTCCTTCCGTTTTCCGTGTAGAAATCGACGAAGCTCCCCGGATCAGAGGATGGAAGCAATGTGCCTCTCAGGATTCTTTCTGTGCGATGGAAAAACAGACGCTTCTGAGTTATCTCTTCGAAAACCGGATATGGCTGTATTCTTTCCTCCGGGAAAAGGGTTCCTTCTGTCGGGATTGAGAGGGCTGCGGCAATGAGTGCTCCGGTGCTTGTGCCTGCAATCATATCAAAATGCGAATACAGAGGCCGCTCATCACCAAGCTCCCTCAGCCTGCTGTTGAGTTTCTGCAGGATGTAGGCAGGGATGATTCCCCTCATTCCGCCGCCATCGATGGAGAGGATGAAGCGCTTTTTCCTCTCTTCTCCTTTCTTTTTCAGGATTCCCATATCATAGATATTCGTAAAAGGCTGACGGATGGTCAATCATCACCATTGCTGATAGAATGCGCTTATGGATTATTCATCTTGTGAATTGTGTCCCAATCTCTGCCATGTCGATAGAAGAAAGACGCTCGGCATATGCCGTCAGAGTGATCGTGTACGCATAGCCTGGTCAGGGCTGCACAGGGGAGAGGAGCCTCCTATCACAGGAGAGCGTGGATCCGGGATGATTTTCTTCACAGGCTGTCCTCTTCACTGCCCGTACTGCCAGAACCGGCAGATTTCAGGTTCTGACGGCATGAATGTGGGAATGGATATAACGGATGAGGAGCTTTCCTCCCTTATGCTTTCCCTTCAGGAAAATGGCGCGGCAACGCTCAATCTTGTTACAGGGACGCATTTCATTCCTTCCATAATAAAAGCCCTTGAAAGTGCGAAGGCACGAGGTTTCTCTCTTCCTGTTGTCTGGAACAGTTCCGGCTACGAGAGGGTGGAGGCGCTTGCGGAGATTGATGAGTACATAGATATCTATCTGCTTGATTGCAAGACACTTTCAAGGAAGACTGCTTCACGCTTCTGTGGAAGAGAAAGATATGCTGATGTGATAATCCCCGTGTTGGATGCGGTGAAAGCCTGGCATCCTTATACAGACCTTGAAAGGATGAAGGGTACACTTCTGCGGCATCTTGTCTTCCCCGGTGAGCTGGAATCCACATTTGAGTTCCTCTCATATTTCGCAGAGCATTATAAGGACAGTTTCTATCTGTCACTGATGACGCAGTTCGTGCCTCCTAAAGAGGATCCAGGTTTTGCGAAGATGACTGATGATGAGTATGATGCGATCGTGGATGCAATGGAGGTTTTGGGTATAGATGATGGATTCATTCAGGATCCGTCGGATGATGATATCCTCTGGATCCCTGATTTCACCAAAGATGTTCCTTTTCCTTCTTCATTTGCAGATCCGGATCCGTATTTTCTTTCCCTTAAAGCGAGATGATGGTTCCTTCAAATGGTCTTTCTTCGAGAATCGCTCTGGTGTTATCGATGTTTCTTCCATCTGCTGCGATTACAGTCATTCCGCTTTCCTCTGCAAGCCTGGAAGCTATCGGATCGAATGGAGCGTTCAGACCGGGGTTCCATTCATCTCCTACCATGGCTCTGAAGTCCTTCCAGGAGATATGGTCAATCGGTTTTGCATCGGGATTCTTTCTGGGATCATCAGTGTAGACTTTCTTTATATTAGACAGATTGATGACCTTCTTTCCTCCGAAGCGCCTTGCAAGGTATACAGCATCCGTATCTGTTGAGAATCCGGGTTTCCACCCTCCTGCGACAAGGATCCTTCCCGAGAATGTCACCGCAGGGTCTGTCGGATCCGTGACCACATCGTCGCTGCAGTACTCATTGAACACAGCTTTCAGAAGCATTGCGTTCATATGTGTTGCCTTTATTCCCAGCCAGTCCTGAAGTGCTGTCGGGGCATCGGGATTTATTCTGCGTAATGCATCCTGATAGACACGGGCTGGAGCACCACCTCCCGCTACAAAAACAAGCTTCTCCTCAGGATTCGCCTCAAGATGCGAGGCGATCATCGCCTTGAATGATGAGAGGAAAGAGTAATCGACTTTGTCCGGAGAGATTATTGAACCTCCGACCGATAATACTGTGAGTTTCATGGATTCATTCTACAAAAGTTTGCCATAGCTGTCACTCACGGCGTATATCTATCAGGAGGTAAACCCATTGAACGATTTGAATAGCATACTCATTGAGGGTACGTTACTGGATGATCCGAAGAGAATCATGCTCGCGGATACGCAATCCGATATCCGTCTTGTCAAGTTTGACATTGCGAACAACAGGTATTATCTGGACAGGAATGGAGAGAAGGCAAAGGAGACAGTCTTCATCTCCGTTCAGTGCTGGGGAGAGCTTGGGGAGAAGTGTATTGAACGGATTTCAAAGGGAATGAAAGTAAGGACTGTCGGACGGCTCAGGCTATGCCGGTGGGTATCCAGTGATGGCACCACACGGCGCGTGATTGAGATTGTAGCTAACCATCTTGAGTTCAGGAGGCCGAAAACAGGCTCTGCCCAGATGAAGACCGAGATTCTGGAAGATACATCAAATGATGCTGACAAGACAGGGGAGTCGGAGGTCTTCTATTCGTTTTAGCTGGGGCTGCCAGAAGGCAGCCTTAACCCAGCATCTGAGGAGGAAGCTCCCCTATGGGAACCAGGTCTGTGATATCGAGGCCATTGATGATGATGGTCCGGGTAATCTCGAAATCGTCAAATGATCCATTGACAGTGGCATTGTTGCTGACAACGTATTTCACGCCATCGATTATTGCGACAATATACTCTGACACCTCGCAGAAATAATTGCTTTCATCTCCCCTTGATACGCTTTTCCCGTCATTTTTAAGGAATTTATTCCCTGTCACGGGATCAACATATTCATTTTTCAGCGTCAAAGTCACTGTTTGTGTCTGGCTATCCACGGCAAAATCCCAGTACTCATTCATGTTTTCTGCCATGT
>CASEGX010000046.1 GCA_949287505.1 uncultured Spirochaetales bacterium
TCCTATTCCTTTGATATCAGAAAGAACCTGGGAGAGCGGGTTGTCAGGCTGAGTCTTAAGGGTGTTGATCTTCTCCGGCATCCGGAATACGAGTTCACGATTGTCCTCAACAGCTACCGTGCAACAGGTACCGGTGGATATGGTGTCTACAGAAAAGCAGAGGTCGTCGAGCGCTTCAGCCAGGATGTGCAGGATCTCCTGATTGAACACTTCGAGAAGAATCAGGGGACGATAAAGATTCCGGAGAAGACAGATTTTCTTCTGATTATGTGATGGTGGCGCTTTCGAGGAATTCGTTGTCGGTAAGGAGTATTCTCCCCGATCCGAGTCTTTTCCCGAGCGATGCTGTGTGCGGCAGCTCCAGTCCGGCTCTGTATAGAGTCTCTGCATCGCTGAAGACTTTCCGGGGGGTGCCATCATCTATCATAGCGCCATCTGCCATGGCTATGACACGCTTGAATGCCGTGGCAACTAAATCCATATCGTGCAGTATTGATATGACAAGCTTGCCTTGTGCTGCGAGCTCGGAGATTATCGAGGCTATCATCTCCTTGCCGCTGTCATCCTGGGCAATTGTCGGCTCATCGAGAATGATGGCAGCAGTGTCCATAGCAATGACGGATGCAAGGGCGACCATCTTTCTTTCATGAAGATCAAGATCATATGGATTTCTGTCCTTGGCCTTTTCAAGGTGTACCAGCCTCAGAGCCTCTATGGCCTTCTTTGCTGCTTCTTCCTTATTCATCCCGATGTTTACAGGTCCGAACATCACCTCATCAAGCACCCTTGGCTTGAATATCTGGTCATCAGGATTCTGGAATACATATCCAATTGATGAAGAAAGGGATGCTGCTGTTCTGTCCTTTGTGTCCTCTCCCTTGAAAAGTATTGTGCCAGCTGATGGCTTCAGAAGGCCTTTCATCAGTTTTGCAAGTGTTGTCTTTCCAGCTCCATTCTGGCCTATTATCGCAGTGGGGCGCTTGTCGAAAGAGAGAGACACGGATCTGAGGACATCATGCCCCTCCTGATAATGGAAGGAGAGGTTTTCCAGTCTGAATATTTCCTCCGTGTTCTCTGTGCTTTCCGTTTCATTTTCATCAGCAAAAGAGACTTTTCCATTCATCAGAGTGACAGCATCATCTTCGGTTGCAGGGTAGGAGCCATCATCTTTCCTGAATCCGAGATCTTTTGCGATTCTCAGCGGAGCTGGCGGCATGACCCCATGTTCCTCACTCTCTGAGAAAACCTCGGACGGACTGCCATAGGAGATGGCTTTCCCATCATCAAGGAGCAGAATCTTATCCGAGTACTTCGCGATCTTGTCTATTTTCTGTTCGATCATGATGACGGTTATTCCATCATCTGCAAGCTTCTCTACGACACGGAAGACCTCTTCCGAACCTGCCGGATCAAGCTGGCTTGTAGGCTCGTCGAGTATCAGGACATCTGGCTGTAAGACGAGAATGGAGGCGATTGCCACTCTCTGCATCTGGCCTCCGGAGAGATCAAATGGATTACGATCCCTGAATGCCGCTATTCCGAGCCTTTCCAGTACATCGTCCGCTCTCTTTATCATCTCGTCTCTGCAGATGCCGAAATTCTGCATCCCGAAACACACCTCGTCATATACAGTGTCCTTGGCTCCCGAAAGCTGATTGAATGGATTCTGAAACACCAGACCGACCTTTCTTGAGAGTTCGCTGACCGGAGTCTTTGCCGCATCCATTCCGTCTACGATGACAGAACCGCCATAGGCTCCCTTGTAGAACTGCGGCACAAGGCCGATTATTGCGCTTGACAGGGTGGACTTGCCCGCACCATTGCGGCCTATCACACCAAGAAAGCTTCCTTTCTCTATCTCAAGAGATATTCCATCAAGGGCTAGATGTTCTGTTTTAGGGTATCTGTATTTCAGGTTGCTGATTTCTATATAAGCCATGACACGATTCTCCATATGCATGCTGCGAGAGTTGAGGCAATCAGGACAACCGTGATGGCTCTGTCACCCCTGTGTTTCTGCCAGGTCCTCAGATATGTACGCTTTCCCTTTGTTCCGAACCCTCTCACTTCAAGTGCGATTGCTCTTTCCCTTGTGTTAATCAGCGAGCTTGTGACGACTGGAGTTATGAGAGGAATGAAGGCCTTCATCCTTACACTGAGCTTTCCTTCCGTTTCCATTCCCCTGCTTCTCTGTGCATCGGTGATGGTGTCCATTGTTCCCATCATCTGCGGGATGATACTGAAAACTGATGAGATCACATAGCTCAGACGTGGAGAGAATCCATGCCTTTCCATTTCATCGGCAATATCCTCAGGTTTCGTCGTGAGCACAAGGATGGAGAATGAAAGCAGCATGTTGATGATGACACATCCTGTTCTGAGTGCCTTCATCAGTCCTTCCTTGTAGAAGATTACCGGTCCAATGGTCAGTACCGGTGTGATATTGTCTCCATCGAAAAGACCTTTTATCAGGAAGATCGTTGCGATGATTGTGAATGAGAAGATGATCAGGGCCCTTGCACGCTTAAGCGACTTCCCGCTTATGAGAATTGCCATATCAAGGACAATCGCTACAGCATATGCCCATAGCGTATGCAGGAAAAGCGGTATGAGTATTGCCGCAGCTATGTACATCAGCTTTGTGAAGGGATGGACGCGGCAGAGCCACGTCCCGTTGTCCTTGTATAAACTGATGCTTCTCACTTAATCGAGCCTCTCGACTTCATCGCTTGCATCGTAGAGTGATGTGAGCTTATCCGGAAGCGCCTTGAGAATGAGGAATGTGAGGATAAGTGTGATGATCTTGTCAGGAACATCGACTATGATCTCATCGAACAGAGATGAAAGCCATAGCGGAAGAGAAGCTGCCTGTGAGGCTGCGAAAACCGCATCTCCCCACACGTTTCCGGTCTGTCCTCCCCAGAACACAATGTTCAGAGGTGTTGAGATGGCAATGGCTACCGCTCCTGCGACGAGTGCCGTGATGATTGAGCGCGGGAAGCTCTTCATGAAACCGGCTCTTGCCATGATTCCGACAAAGAAACCTATGAAAAGGCTGGTCAGTGCATAAATCAGGGTAATTGAATCTCCTGTTGTAAGGCCATATATGAGGTTATTGGCAGCTCCGCAGATTCCTCCGATGATCGGACCTCCAAGGCATGCTCCCAGACATGTGCCGATTGAATCCAGCCATAGCGGCAGCTTGAGTGCGGAAGCGAATAGCTTTCCGATGTAGTTGATGCCGATACATGCCGGTATCAATACGATTGAAGCAACATCGAACTTTGTTCTGAAAATGTCTTTTGCTGTCATTTCAGTCCTCCTTTATCCTGTGCAGTGCTTCAAGTGCAAGGATTATCTCATTTTTCTCGCCCTCCATGGAGAGACGTTCGTGGTCCGCATATCTTCCTACGGATGATGGCACATCGCTCTGGAAGGCAGAGACTGTATTCAATATGGATGCCGCATGTACTCCTCTAAGAGAGGCGACTGTGAGAAGAGTGGCTGTTTCCATGTCTGAAGCCAGAGCTGGTGTTGCCGCCCATTTTCTGTAGAGCTCCGGATTGCGGTCACTGTACATCGTGTCATGGCTGCGGCAGATGCCTTTGTGACAGGTGAAGCCTAGCTTTCCAGCCTCATCTGAGAGTATGGACAGAAGCGTGAAGTCTGCAATGGCCGGATAGGACAGGTCTATGTAACCGCGGCTTGTACCGTCATCTCTTATCGCGCCGGTGACAATGACAAGGTCTCCGACATGCACGTTTTCCTTCAGTGAGCCTGAGCTTCCGATTCTGATAATCCATTTCACTCCCAGCCTTGCCAGTTCCTCAACTGCGATGGCTGCAGAGGGACCTCCCATACCGGTCGACATTGCAAGGATTCTCGTTCCCTTGTATTTACCCGCAATGCTTCTGTATTCCCTGTTCATCCCGAAATCAGAGACATCGTCGAAATATCCTGCGATTCTTTCTGCTCTTTTCGGATCTCCGGGAAGAATGGCCAGATCGGTGTCTATGTCATTTCCAAGCTGTATGTGAGGCATTCTATCATTCATACCGGACTCCTTTGATACCATTCTAACTCAAACTCGGCAAACAGGGTACAATACAATCATGAATGATTTGATTCTGGTTATTGATATGCAGAACGTCTACGAGCCTGGTGGAGCATGGGCCTGTGCTAATATGGAGAGGACGAAGAGGAATATTCTCCGTCTGCTTTCTTCTGGAAAGGATGCCGCGTTCACGGTCTTCGATCCGCCATCATCTCCTGCAGGGGCATGGAAGGAGTACTGCCGGGTCAACAAGGAGATAAATGATGACAGAGAGGCTGGGGCACTCATCAGTGATTTCAGAAGATATTCAGATGCCTTGCCGCTGTATCACAAGAGCACTTACTCCTCCCTTTCCGTTCCTTCTCTTCTTGCCGATGCAAGAAAGCATGACAGGGTGGTTGTGACAGGCGTTGTAGCTGAGTGCTGTGTGCTGTCAACGGTGATGGCTTTGATCGATGAGGGAATCCCATTTGTCTACATCAGGGATGCTGTTTCCGGGCTTTCTGATGAGTCGGAGGCTGAGACTGCGGCAATCATATCATATATGGAGCCTGTGCATGGAAAGACGATGACAACAGAGGAATATCTCTGGGATGTGCTGTGATTTTCCCCCGTCGCGTTAATTTCTTGTGAAAAATCTTTGTTGCAGCAACCTTTTTTTATTTGATTTCCTGAAAAATCCATGTAACAATACTTTCTGTTGAAGGGGACTCTGATAGACCCAGCAGGTTCCTGGATGGCTCTCATGACAAAAAGTGGGAACAAGGAGGTTTGCCGCTGGTTTGCTCCAGCGGTGATTTTTTTGTCCCTGTCAGCGAATATCCTTTCATATGTTCCATGCAGAAGCTATAATCTTCCTTGCTAGGAGGCTGTATGACTGAAATCAGGAAAATTGACGATAAAGTATCTGAAGTAATCATAACTTCGGGAGAGTATAGAGCATCCGTGTTCACGCTCGGTGCTGTTCTGCATTCATTCTCACACAAGGACAGGGACATAGTCATCGGGTATGACAGCTATGAGCCATATCTGACTGCTGTGGGCCATGTTGCGGAGGTCGTCGGGCCGTATGCAAACAGGATAAAGGATGCCGAATTCACAATGGACGGCAAGCTCTATATCCTTGAGAAAAACAACGGAAAGAACAACCTTCATTCAGGCTCGAAGAATTTCGGAAGCAAATTCTGGAAAATCGATACCACTTCTGATAACAGTGTCAGGCTTTCCCTCGAATCCCCGGAAGCTGGCGGGTTCCCCGGAAGCCATCATGCGGAGATTACATATACGCTTACAGAAGATGGCGCACTTTCTCTTCATTACCGCGTTGAGAGCGAGAAGAAGTGCCCGGTGAATGTCACGAACCATGCATATTTCAATCTCAATGGCGAAGGGGATATCAAAGGACACCGCCTGATGCTCACTTGTCCTGAGTACCTCACTGTAGATGATGGTCTCATTCCTATCGGAAGGGCTTCTGTTGATGGTACCCCCTATGATTTCCGCACCCCGACTGTCATCGGAGAGCGTCTTGATGGAGCATATGATAACTGCCTTGTATTCGGCAGCGAGAGAAAGGCGGTCGTTGAAGGAAAGGATTATATTCTTGAAATGACTACGGATCTTCCTGCCGTGCAGCTCTATACGGGTATATCGCTTTCATCGACAGTCCCTGGAAAAAACGGCAAGATGCTTTTCCCGTATCAGGGCCTTGCACTGGAGTCGGAATTCTTCCCTGACAGCCCGAATCGTCCTGATTTCCCCGGTGCGTATACAGAGCCTGGTAAGCCTTTTGAGACGACGACTGTCTATAAACTCACTGCAAAGTAATGAGTATGTAGATTCTGCGAAGTGATGCCCTTCCTATTGCAAGGTGTCAGTTTTGCTGATAGAAGAAGGAATAGATGAAAAAAGTTTCCGCATTGCTTCTGTCCATTATTCTGCTATTTACCGCCTGTTCGACAACGGGCGGTAATGTTTCCATGCCTCTCGACCGTACTGCCTCGCTGATGGAAGCACTGGCAACAAGTCCCACAGGGGAAGCGGCTGATGTGGAGAAAGATAGTGCGATAACCCCCGCCGCGGAGATTGTGAAGGATGTGCCTTCTCCAGAGCCTCTGCAGGAAAAAGAGGAGACGGAGGATGCTGCAGAACCAGAAGGGGTGGTGGAAACCAAGACTGAGGCCGCGAGTGAAAGCGATACACCTGCTGCTGTGCCAGAAGCTGTTGAGCCCGTGGCGGAAGATGCAGAGGAAGAGGATGCCGTTGTGATTCCTTTTGAAGAGAAGGAAGAGAGCATCACTCTGCTTCCAGCTTCTCAGGAGGAGAGCAAGGATGTCATTCCTGTCTCCGGCAAAGAGGAGGAGGCTGAGCCCGTTCTCTATCCTGTCGAGACTATAAGGGAGATTCCTGTCACAGAGGAAGAGAGCATGGCGCCGTGGATGATCAATCTGATGATCATTCTTGTTGTCATAATGATTCTTTTCACTGCATCCTCTGCAATCAGGAATGCATATAAAGCGCCACTGAACAGGCTTGTATCCGCTGCAATAGCCTTGCTCCTTACGTCAATTTCCTGGGTGCTTTCATATATCATTCTTGGGCCGTCGCCAATATATTTTGCCTATCTCCTGCTTCTCGGAACATATTTCGTCCTCCGTTCGACAAAGAGACAGGATGGTGAATGATTACAGTGCCTGCTCTATCTTCTGGATAGTATCGAGTCTTCGCAGAAGCTGTGTCCTGTAGTAGAAGAGATCAAGTGCCGCTATGGCAGCTCCTTCCCTCGTTCCTTTCTCGCCTGAAAGGGATCTGTATACTGTGATATTCCTCTTTGGGGGAAGCAGGGATGATATGAGATTCTGAAGATATGCATAGGCAGAATCCGGAAGCATTGAAAGCTCTCCTGTGATCATAATCCCTTCTGCAGCTGTTGCCTGTACCGCTTCAGAAAGAGCCATTGCTATGGGCCTCAGAGCTTCCTTTATGGCAGCTGCGTATCCTGTATTCCGTGCAAGATCCCTCACCGACGGTGCGCCTGTTCTTTCCATCAGTATCTTTCCTGATGCCGCAACTTCAAGGCATCCCTTGCCTCCACAGCTGCAGTTTCCATCCTTCTGAGCTTTTATATGGGCCAATGTGGGAATGTGCAGCAGGCTTTCCTTCATCAGTGCAGCATCGAAGGAGTCTGACCATGAAAGGAACAGAAATCCATCAAGATTCCCTGACTTGCTTATTTCCGATGTGGCTTCTGCGATAGCTCTTGGAATTGTTATGAGAGGGCGTGGAAAGATTGAAGTGTCGAAATCATCATCGGACGAGACAAGCGCGCTTCCATATATCCTTACATTCTCTCCGGCACTCATCCTCTCGATAGCCTTCTTGAGGTTGTCCACAGCTTCATCGTTTCTTGGAAACCGTTCAAAGCGCAGGATATTCCCTGTGGCATCTGAGACTGAGACTGAAACGGAACGTGGTTTTATCTCGAATGCGAAGACACGTGCCGCAGTCCGGTTTATTGCAACCATTGTCCCGGGTCTTCCTGGAGATGATTTATCTTTCATCCCTTCTGTGACCAGCCCCTCTCTGATCATGCTCTGTACCATGTCCCCGATAGAGACTTTGTTTATGCCAAGACGCCTGGAAAGCTCTGCACGGGAGCATTCTCCCTTCCTCAGTTCTGAAAGAACCTTCAGCCTGTTTATGATTCTTGCGTTATCCGGTCTTGAGAAATCCATGTCATGATTGTATACGGCAAACGGCTGTTTTTCCATTGCCGATTGCCATCTCTCTTAGTATCTTCCAATCTGGATACCCCAAGGAGGGAATTATGTCTAACAGAAAATTCAAGACCGAGGTGGCCGATCTCCTGCACCTCATCATACATTCACTCTATTCAAATAAGGAGATCTTCCTTCGTGAGCTTATTTCGAATGCTTCCGATGCTATCGATAAACTCAGATACCTTTCGCTTACAGATGAGAAGCTTAAGGGTTTTTCTTTCAGCCCCCGTATTGATATAAGCTTCACAGAGGATGGTGAAAGGACACTGACCATCAAAGATAACGGTATCGGAATGAACGAAGCCGATTTAAATGACAACCTTGGAACAATCGCTTCTTCCGGTACAAGGAAATTCCTTGCATCCCTTACTGACGACCAGAAGAAGGATTCGAATCTCATCGGTCAGTTCGGAGTCGGGTTCTACTCAGCATTCATGGTTGCCAAGAGAATAACGGTCATCTCGAGAAAAGCCGGAGAGGAAGAGGCATGGAAATGGGAGTCTGATGGAGAGTCTTCGTATTCCATTGAACCTGCAGAACGCAGTGAGCAGGGTTCTACAATAATCCTCACACTCAATGGAGAGGGAGAGGAATTCGCAAACCGCTGGTCTCTGGAGAACCTTATCAAGAAGTATTCAGATAATATCGCTTATCCTATCTACCTTGAATATGATCAGGTTCATTATGATAACGACAAGAAAGATGAGAACGGCAATGCTGTAAAGACAACGGAGCATAAGGTCGAGCAGATCAATAGTGCATCGGCATTGTGGAAGAGGCCCAAGTCATCACTCAAGGATGAGGATTACAAAGAATTCTACAAGAATACCTTCTATGACTCCGAGGATCCTCTTTTCTATATTCATACACAGGCGGAGGGCACTACAGAATATACGACACTTTTCTATATTCCTGCAAAAGCACCTTTCGATATGTATTACGCAGATTACCGCCCGGGTGTGAAGCTTTACGTGAAGAGAGTGTACATCACAGATGATGACAAGGATCTTCTTCCTACATATCTGAGATTCGTCCGTGGAATCATTGACAGTGAGGATCTGCCTCTGAATGTTTCCAGAGAGATCCTGCAGGAAAACAGGGTCATGGCTTCCATAAGAAGTGCCTCTGTCAAAAAGCTTCTCGGCGAATTCAAGAAGATTTCGGAGAATAATCCTGAACTGTATGCAAAATTCATCGCACAGTACAACAGACCGCTGAAGGAAGGTCTCTATTCAGATTATTCGAACAGAGACACGCTTCTCGATCTTGTACGCTACAAGAGCAGCACGGAAGATGGCTATGTTTCTCTTAAGGAATACAAGTCCAGGATGAAAGATGGACAAAAGGCCATCTACTACATCTCTGGAGGAAAGGAAGATGTCCTCCGCACTTCTCCTCTTGTTGCAGCATACAAGGAAAAGGGCTATGAGGTTCTCATCATGGGAGATGATATCGATGATATTGTCGTTTCCACGATAGGAGAGTATGACAAGACTCCGCTCCGTGCAATCAACAAGGCAGGCGCGCTTGATGATCTGAAGAGTGATGAGGATAAGGCAAAGGAAGAGGAGAAGAAGCCGGTTGCAGAGAAGATGAAGAAAGCACTCGGAGACAGAGTCAAGGATGTCGTGATATCCTCACGTCTTTCAGATTCTCCTGCAGCAGTCATTCTCTCGGATGATGATCCTTCTGTTCAGATGCAGCGTCTCATGAAGCAGATGGGAGGCGAGATGCCTGATGTAAAGCCGCTTCTGGAGATAAATCCGGACTCTGCCGTGATTGCCAGAATCGAGAAAAGCGAAGACGAGGAATTCATCAAGGCCCTGAGCTCTGTTGTTCTTGATCAGGCTCTCCTTCAGGAGGGTGTGATGCCTTCAGATGTCTCCTCGTTCACGGCAAATCTTACAAAGCTTCTTTCCTGATCAGTTTTTCTTGTCGAGTCCGATCAGGAAGATTTCAAAAGAATCATCGCGTGAGGCCTTCGGTTTGAAGGCCTTCGCTTTCTGGAATATCGTCCGCATTTTCTTCAGTATTTCCTGCTCTCCGCCACCCTGGAAGATCTTTATAACCATATTCCCATGTGTTTTTAGCTGTTCCTCCGCAAGGAAGACAACCTGTTCTGCAAGGTATTCAGAGCGTGTTGTGTCAACGATTCTGTTCCCTGTTGTCATAGGGGCAGCATCGGAGATTATGGCATCGTATGGACCTTCCTCCACAAGCTTGGCTCTTATTTCCTTCGAGAATGCGTCTCCTGTGAATTCCGTCACGGTCGGCGGGATAGGATCAAGCGACAGCGGATTGAGGTCGACAGAGACAATCTTCCCGTTTCCTTTTATAAGCTCCCTGTGTGTGTAGAGTGTCCACGAGCCAGGCGCTGCCCCCACATCAAGAACGGAATCCCCTGGCTTTATTAACCGGTGCGTGGAATTTATCTCTTCCAGCTTGTAGACAGATCTTGCAGGATATCCTTCCTTGTGTGCGCGCTGAGTATAGGAATCAGCTTTGTCTCTTCGTGAATTTGCCATAGTGCGAGTCTATACAGATAATCAAGATTGGTCAAAGCGCAGATAAAACCGCCGGACAGTATTAATGGGGTGGGAGAGAACTGTCCGGCGTTTAGTTTTTTCACACGTTGCAAGGAGGTATGAAAAACTGTTGCTCTGTACAGTAAAACATGCAGATTCCGTGCCAAGATATTCAATAATGGAAGGAAAAAGCAAAGACGCCTGAATCAGGCGCCTTTGATACACTAAAAAGGAGGTTTGTTGAAAAAACTGTTTGCTCTACATCCGTATTAGCAAGATGCGTGCCAACTTTTTCCTTTCAAAAAGCGTATAAAATGCATGTTGTTGTCTGATGTGTGTGAAAAATCTGCACACTATGTGCATAAATTTCTCATGTTGACCTATTTTCCGTCTCTGCTTAATTTCCGGTAATGAACAGTGTAATCAATAGGAGATTCCGTTATACATACTCCAATGCAGCGACAATCCTGATTGCAGTGAACTGCATCGTTTTCTTTGTATCTTACCTGCTATTTCCTGCTCTCACATACTACCTTGCAATGATTCCGTCGTCCATAGTTTATGGGCATGCTTACTGGCAATTTGTCACATATATGTTCGTACATGGCGGTATCTGGCATCTGTTTTCGAATATGCTTGGTCTGTTCATTTTCGGTACTGCCGTAGAAAGAGCGGTAGGGACAAGGGAATTCACTCTTTTCTATTTCCTGACAGGAACCCTTTCTGGCATTGCCAGTTTCCTTGTCTATTATTTCACTGGTACCAACGCCATTCTTATCGGGGCGTCCGGAGCTCTCTATGCCGTGATGCTTCTCTTTTCCGTCATTTACCCGCGTGCAATGATCTATCTTTTCGGGGTGTTCCCGATACGTGCGCCAGTTCTTGTACTCTTGTATTTCATCATCGAGCTTTTCAGCCAGATGGGATCATATGGCGGATCGGTTGCGCATATGACACATCTTTTCGGATTGGTTTTTGCTTATCTCTATGCAGTGATAAGAATGAGAATCAACCCGTGGCAGGTCTGGTTCTCATGAAAGGCCGTATTCTTCCCTCAGGTCAGCATAGCCTTTCTTTATGACATCGTAGATGATGTGAAGCCTCTTTTCATGATGGATGAAAGCGCTCTTCATCGCATTGATTGTTATCTTTTCCATGTCTCTGATATCCAGATCATATTCCTTTGTGGCAATCATGAATTCCTTTGTTAGGCTTGTTCCGCTCATGAGCCGGTTGTCCGTGGAGAGGAAAACGCGGAAGTGATTGCGGAAGAAGAGAGGGAAAGGATGCTCTGCGTAGCTTTCAGCAGCACCTGTCCCGACATTGCTGGTAAGACACATCTCAAGAGGGATCCTTTTGTCCAAAACGAAGTGGGCGAGGCTTCCCATCTTTGTGATCTTCCCGTCCTTTATTGTCATATCATCAGTAAGATGTGTGCCATGTCCTATTCTGTGTGCACCGCATATCTGTATAGCCTGCCAGATTGATTCAAGCCCGAATGCTTCTCCTGCATGTATCGTTATGTTGAAATTCTGTGCACGGATGAATTCGAATGCCTTTATGTGCTTCTTGGGAGGATTGCCAGCCTCATCACCGGCAAGATCAAAACCGACTACGCCTCTTTCAGAATATGCGACGGCAAGTTCTGCTGTCCTGAGAGAAATCTCCGGGCTCTGATCCCTCATTGCGGAGAGGATGAGACCGAACTGCATGCCGGTTTCCCTCCTTCCTTCTTGCATGCCTTCAAGAACAGCTGTGACAACTTCATCCATTGTCAGGCCTTCTTTCGTGTGAAGGATCGGAGCAAACCGTATCTCGGCATAGACTACGCCGTCTTTCGCAAGATCCTCAACCTCTTCGCGCGCAATTCGTCTCAGGCTTTCCTTGTCCTGCATGAGCGCTGTGGTTATCTCAAAGGATTTGAGGTAAAGGCTGAGAGATTTCTCCTCAGATCCACGGGAAAACCATGCAGCAAGCTCTTCAGGATCCTGTGATGGGAGTGCCATTCCTTTTTCCCTGGCCAGTTCAATCACAGTCGAAGGACGTACAGAACCGTCAAGATGCTCATGCAGTTCTACCTTTGGTGCTTTTCTGATGATTTCCTCGTTTAGCATACTAAGATTGTACACTGCAACACCTGTTGGATGCAAAGAAAACGGTCAAGAATCCGGATATTTTCAGAAGTATATGCTTAACTTTTTAAATGAAAGCAACTTATATTCGACAAAATAATATCTTTCCTCTTTACAATAAGACTTTTTAACGACATTATCCTAATTACCATTGCTTGGAGGATTATTAAAAAATGGCAAAGACATCTGAAACTATCAACAAGAAGCTTCTCGCTGCTGCTATCAGTGCAACGAAAGCAAGGGATATCAAGGATCTTCTCGACAAGGGAGCTGATATCAACGCACATAATGAGTGGGGACTTACTCCTGTAATGCTTGCTGCTCAGTATAATCACTCAGTTGCAGTACTCAAGGCTCTTATTGAAGCAGGTGCTGATATCCATGAAGCAGAACCGAAGTACAGATCAAATGCACTTCACCTTGCAGCAAACAGCTCCAAGAATCCAAAGATCATCGAGGCTCTTCTTGATGCTGGCGCAAACATTGATGCAAGAAACTATCTCGGCGAGACAGCTCTTATCATGGCTGTGAACAGCAATGATGAGACAAAGATCACCACACAGCTCATCAAGTCAGGTGCTGATATCAATGCACGTGATTATCAGGGCCATTCCGTTCTTGATTATGCAAAGAACGCCAAGAAGACATATATTGTAAACCTTCTCAAAGAGAAGGGAGCTGTATGACCTTAAAGTAAAGGAAATGCAAAGCAGAAGCTGCCCGGGTTATGCCTGAGGCAGTTTTTTTTGTGAAATCTCCCCTGAATTTGCTTCAGAGGAGACATCGGTTCAGCTGTTCAGCGTTCTGTCATCTGCTCTCTTCACCATCTCATGCTGCCAGGAGAGAAGGTAATCGTGGAGCTTCCTGTCAGTACCTTTCAGGTCAACCATCGTTCTGATTACAGGCTCTGTCCTCGATTTCGATAACCAGAGATAACCCGCCGGGCGGGATTTCTCATCATAGAACTGTACTTTCAGGCCTCCGGTTGAATCAGGGGCCCTGTGTTCTGGTCCTATACCTATCTCCTCATCCGAGCCTTCATACTGCCTTACTTCCCAGCTCTTGAAGAGAGAAGGCATTCTCCCGTTTCCCTCATACTGCAGGATATCCTCATAAGCAGCTTTCAGTCTGTTGTAATCATTGCTCTGAATATGCATGACAGCGTCTGATGAGAATGCGGATGTTGTCATGTATTTCGGCAGTGCAGATACCACAGAGGAAAGGGATGGGGAAGAATCCGCTTTCTTACCGAGCTTTTCCATTACGAACTGATACAATCCTTCAACTGACCACAGCTTTGCAAAGGTCATCAGTGAATTCATCGGGTCCCTGACTTTCGCAGGATATGTAATATTGCCGCCATTGCTGCCTTCCCCACAGACCCTGCATGTATAGCCATTCTCTCTCAGCCTTTCGGAGAGTGTTACTACATTTGCTTCTCCTATGTCTGAGCGGAAGACGGTTGCTCCGATTCTTTCTGCTATCTCATCGATAATAAGTGAAGTGGGGCCATTCACAGCGATCGCTATTTTCTTTTTTCCCCTCATCGCATCGTATGAAAGCTCTATGAGAGCAACGAGGGCAAATACAGTCTGAGCACTCAGTATATGTGCTTTCCCATGCTTGTCCGTGTATACGAAATTTCCTCTGTCCCCATCATTGTCAGGCATGTAGCCTATGATGAATGACGGGTCTTTCTCATGCTGCTTCTCAAGTTCTTTCCTGACATATTCGAGATTCTCACCCTCTGGGACGATTGCATGAGCAATCTCTCCGGCTTCGGAATTGATGGCCCATACTGCAGCATCGTGCTTTCTCAGGAATTCCTTATCAATTGAAGCTGCTCTTGCAGATCCATTAAAATCAATGGCAATGCCGAATGGCAGTGAGAATGGCTTAGAGATCCTTGCTGTCCTTATGACAAAGGAACGGTATGTTTCCATCGCTCTTCTTTTTGCGCTGTTATGTCCACGGAGAACTTCAACGATTTTTTCCGGATCTGCACCTGATACGAATGATCTCAGGCTATCTGCAGCTCCTTCCTGGCAAATCATCGCTTTGAAGCACGGTATGACCTTATCTATTTCCTCCTTGCTCAGAACACCGCCATCAACGCCGAATTTATACCCGTTGTGACCGATTGGATTATGCGATGCCGAAATATAGAAGAAGCCATCATACCGATGCGATGTTGCCATTATTTCTGGAGCTGATGATATGAATATATCCTCGACTGTGGCACCCTTGGCGATGAAGGCTCTTCTGACAGCTGCTGAGAGAAGTCTTCCTGTAGGACGCGCGTCGCATCCCATTACAATGCGTGGCTGTTCTTTTTTAAGGTAATCAAAGAACGAAGCTGCCGCGGCCGCTGCAATAAGAAGCATCTCCTCGCTGACATTCTCTTTTCTGTCTTCTTCATCTCCGCTCTCAGCCATTACAGCACGCCATCCAGATGCTGATAGTATGCATTTTGAAAGTGCTTCCTTCAGGCTTGAGTCCGTTGCCATGCCTGTAAGAAGAGTATCGTCTGTATCTTCGATGAAAAGACCTGTATTCCTGTCGTAATATCTCATAACGGCTCCTTTCTTACGATTATACCCTCGATGCCGCGTTTGTGAACGCCCTTGTACATATGAAAAAAGGCTGTCTCAAAAGCCTGGACTTCTGGACAGCCTTGGTGTTTTTCCATGATTGGGAATCAGTCAAGTTCCTTCTCTACGATGTTTTCGTCAATCTTGGCCATTTCTCTGGCAATCTCTGCCTTGATCTCCTCCGCGAGATCCGAGATGAGATAGCTTGTCTCCTCTCCGGTACTTCTCAGCTTCACCTCAACCTTTCCTTCCTTGATGCTGCGGTTTCCGAGGGTGATCCTGATAGGAATACCGATCAAATCTGCATCTGCGAACTTGACACCTGCCGTTTCTTTCCTGTCGTCGTAGAGCACATCAATTCCGCTGTTTGTCAGATTCTCATAGATTGATTCGGCAATTGCCGTATCCTTCACGAGGGATACAAGGTGCACCTGATAAGGAGCAACGGAAATCGGGAGTTTCAGGCCTCCCTCATCATTGTATTCCTCAGCAAGGCATGCAAGAAGTCTTCCGACTCCGATTCCATATGATCCCATAACCACAGGAATCTGCTTTCCTTCCTCGTCCTGGTATGTCGCATTCATTGAAGCTGAATATCTTGTACCAAGCTGGAAGATGTTTCCGATCTCCACACCCTTTGATGCCTTGAGCGGTTTGCCGCAATGCGGGCAGAGCGCGCCCTCACGTGCAGATGCGATATCTGCAACAATACCTGTGTAGTCACGGCCGAAGTTTGTATTGAGGAGGTGGTATCCGGTTTCATTTGCACCTGCAACGAGGTTGTTTGATTCAGCTACGGTATCATCGACGACAGTGATGATTTCTCCTGTTGCTCCAATCGGGGATGCGAAGCCTGGTACCATGCCGTGTGCTTCAATCTCCTCCGGGCGGGCTGGGCGGAGTGCATTTGCCTTGACAGCGTTGGAAAGCTTTGATTCCTCGACCTCAAGATCTCCTCTTACAAGAGCGACAATGAGCTTGTCTTCTTCCTCTCCGTTCTTGTCATTGATGAATGTGCCGACCATGAATACGCATTTTGCAGTCTTTCTTGCATCGATTTTCAGATAATCAGCAAGTGCTTCAATGGTCTTTGCTTCCGGTGTCTCTACCTTCTCGACAGGCTTCATCTCTTCCTTGAAGTATTCCTTCTTCATCTTGGCAACCTGTCTGTTTGCCGTGTATCCGCATTCAGGGCAGAGAATGATGGTATCTTCTCCGATCGGAGAGAGGTACATGTACTCGTGTGATACCTTTCCGCCCATCATGCCTGTATCAGCAGCTACAGCAACACAAGGAAGAGCACAGCGTGAGTAAATCCTGAAATATGCCTTGTAGTGAGCAGCATACTGCTTCTGCAGGCCTTCATAGTCTTTATCAAAGGTATAGGAGTCCAGCATTGTGAACTCGCGCACACGTATAAGTCCTGCCCTAGGTCTCGGGTCATCTCTCCATTTTGTCTGGATATGATAGACGAGAAGCGGCAGACGCTTATATGAATCAATGAGATTCCTTGCAAGATCCGTTACCGCCTCCTCATGGGTCATTGCAAGAACCATGTCGCGGTTGTTGCGGTCCTTGAATCTTCCCATCTCCTTATCTATAGAATAGAATCTCCCGGTTTCCTTCCAGATATCTGCAGGATTGACGACAGGCATCAGAAGCTCCTCTGCTCCAATCCTGTCCATTTCTTCTCTGATGATTGTTTCGATCTTCTGTGTTGCTCTGAATCCGAGGGGAAGCAGGGAGAAAATACCTGCTCCCATCTGTCTGATATATCCTGCTCTTAAAAGGTATTCGTAGCCTTTGGTATCTGCTCCGCTCGGTGCTTCCCTGAGCGTCTTTGAAAACATCCTGGACATTCTCATGATGGTTATCTCCTAAACATCCCGGATTATATGGTTAAGAGCAAAATGGGGCAATAAGCACATGGATAAATGTGGATTATATATAGTTCCATTTCCCCGCGCTTTGATATTATTGCTTTTCTGCGGTTTTGAGGAGTTTAAACATTTTAAATAGTTTTATTAAAACTTTTCTAAAAATTTTAGTTGACATATTAAATATTCGCGGTAATCTTTAATCAAAATTTAACAGGGTTGCCACGATGAAAAAGATACTTGTCATAGGAAGTTCAAACATTGATGTTTCAATCAGGGCCGAATCGATTCCGAAAGCCGGAGAGACCGTTAAAGGTGTGTCCGTGTCTTTGAATGCTGGAGGCAAGGGTGCCAATCAGGCAGTAGCTTGCAGCCGTCTGGGTGGCATGACAGGATTTGTAACCGTGCTGGGAACTGAAGGCGGGGAATCCCTTCTTTCGCTGTTCCGTGAATCCGGTATCGATTGTCGTGGAATAACTGTTCTTGACGGAAAGCAGACAGGGACTGCATATATAACGGTGGACAATAACGGGAAGAACACAATCGTCGTGATTCCCGGAACCAATTATGACTGTACTTCAGAATATATAAAATCCAATGATCAGCTTCTGCAGGAAGCAGATATAATCATCCTTCAGCTGGAGATTCCTGAAGAGGCTGTTGACTGGGCCATCAGGCGTGGTTCGGAGCTCGGGAAGACCATCATACTCAATCCCGCTCCGGCTCCTGACAGTCTTAATCCCGAGTGGCTCTCCAGAATTGATTATCTAACGCCGAACGAGACAGAACTTGAGCGTATTTCAGGACTTCCTGTCTCTTCCGCAGAAGAAGCTGCAGCTGCTGCAAGATCCCTTATTGCAAAGGGTGTGAAAAACATAATCGCGACACTTGGGGGTAGCGGTGCGCTGCTTGTCAGCTCTGCGCTTACAGAGCAGTTCACTCCGCCGGATATCAAGGTGGTGGACACAACCGCTGCAGGAGATACATTCAATGGCGCATTTGCTGTTTATCTTGCAGAGGGGCGAAGCATAGCAGATGCAATACGTTTTGCTAATGCAGCTGCAACCTTATCAGTTTCCAGAAAAGGTGCGCAGTCATCGATTCCGACCAGGAAGGAGACTGAGGATTTCATTGTGGCATTGGCGGAGGAGATATCATGATGCGACGAAACGGTATTCTCAACAGCAGTCTTATATACGCTATAGCGAAGCTCGGACACACGCAGCGCATCGTCATATGCGATGCCGGTATGCCGTTGCCGTTTGATGCCGAGGTGATAGATCTTTCACTTGTTCCAGGAGTTCCTTCATTTGTTCAGGTGCTTGAAGCCGTTTCATCCGAACTCATGATAGAAAGCTATTATATTGCTTCCGAGACCAGGGTGGCCAATCCCGCCGTACAGAATTCAATAGAACGTGTTCTTGAAGGATTGCCATATCATGAGGTCTCTCATGAAGAGCTGAAAAGGATTTCCAATGATTCACAGGTTTTTGTACGTACCGGAGAGTGTACATCGTTTGCCAATGTAGTTCTCGTTTGCGGTGTGACTTTCTGAGATAACCATAAGGAGGATAAATAGATGGAAAGAACCATGCTTGCAGCTGTTTTTGAAAAAGCTGGATATTTTACGCTAAAAGAACATCCAATTCCGGAACTTATTAACGATGATGATATAATTGTTCAGGTTGATGCCGTCAGTATCTGTGGTACTGATGTTCATATAACAGCTGTTCCTCCTCGCTATGAAGCAACAGAGGGAACAATCCTCGGTCATGAAATATGCGGGACTGTCGTCGAGAAGGGAATACGTGTTTCACATCTTGATATCGGAGACCGTATAGTAGTGAATCCGAATAACTACTGCGGTAATTGCGCATATTGCCGGAAGAATCTTCCAAATGAGTGTGAGCATATAGAGGCACTTGGTATCGATTATGATGGAGGATTTGCAAAATATGTCAGAATCAGTTCCAAGGTCGCATACAGAATAAACAAGGATGTAGATGTCTGCATCGCATCATGCGCAGAACCTCTTGCATGTGCGATAAACGGCCTGAACAAGGTTAAGGTGTCGCCATCTGATTCTGCTGTCATCATCGGCTCAGGTCCAATAGGTCTGATGATTGCGATGCTTTTGAAAGCTTCCGGTGTGACGCGCCTGTATATTCTCGAAACAGCTGAGTACAGGAATCAGTTTGCCAGGAATCTGAATCTCGGGACAGTGCTTAATCCACTTACAGATGATGTCCGGGCACGTGTTTTTGCAGATACGGAAATCGGAGCAGATCTGGTTTTTGATGTCACGGGTTCGCAGTTTTCCTCTTCCGTTGATTATGCAAGAAAAGGGGGTTCTGTTGTCCTTTTTGGTGTCAACAAGCTCGCAAAAGCGGAAATGAAGCAGAGCGACATCACAACAAAGGAGCTCAAGGTCTTCGGTACCTGGCTTGCAAATGCGACATTCCCTACAGCAGTGAAGGTCATAGAGGATGGTCTGATTGATATTGGTGCGCTTATTACTGATGTGATTCCTCTTTCTGAGATCAAGACAGGGCTCGAGAAGCTTGCCAGAGGGCAGGCCGTGAAGGTCATCGTGAGACCGTGACAGGAGAAGGGTATGAGAAGAATAAAAATAGGAATTCTCGGCTGTGGACAGATTGCCCAGATAATGCATCTGCCATACCTGAGCGCATCTGATGAGTTCTGTGTCTATGCTCTCTGTGACGTATCAGCAGAGCTCATGAGGTATGTCGGTGAAGAATATGGTGTTCCCGAAGAACGGCAGTACACGGATTTCAACAAGATGCTTGAGAACACGGACGTTGAGGCTGTTTTCATCTGTTCAAAGGAGCATTTCACACCTGTTATAGCCGCAGCCAAAGCACGCAAACACATATTTGTTGAAAAGCCTTTTGGATTCTCGCTTGCACAGGCAGAGGAGATGGTCAGGGTTGCAGACGAGAATCATGTGAAACTCATGGTCGGATACATGAAGGTGTATGATACAGGTTTCGAATTCGCACGGAAGAAGGTCAAGGAGATGAAGAACATAAGCCTTGTCCGCGTCCACGATTTCGGAGGTTCCTTTTCCTATACCAGGGATGTCTTCGATATAAAGAAAGGCTGCGATGTCGATCCTGCTTTCTTTTCCAAGGGAAAGGATGAGAACAACCAGATGATGCTTGATGGAATCGGAGAGGAGAATAAGGATCTTCTTCCTGCATACAGCCTTCTTCTCGGTGTTTCATCGCATGATTCTGTACTACTCCGTCATATGTTTGGAAATGATGCAGAGGTCCTTTTCACAAGTGTCCATAACGGCAGTTTCGTCTCTTCGATAATACGCTTCGGGGATGTTGAATGCATCTTTGAGAGTGGACTTGTCATGAAACGGGCTATCTGGGATGAGAATTTCTCTGTCTATTCAGATGATGTGAACCTTCGTATCGATTTTCCGTGGCCATACCTCAAGAATGCGCCTTCAACTGTTCATGTAAGCGAGAATTACAAAGACAGCACAATGCCTTCTGAGACGGTCATCAGCACCTCTTTCTCGGAGTCTTATCGCAACGAGATACATCATTTCTATGACTGCATCATCTGTGATAAAGAGCCTGTGACAAGCGGACGAGATGCAATCAATGATCTTCGTCTGATGCGAGACATCATTGCAGCCGCGAGGAGATGATAATGAGCGAGACAACAGCAATAGTCCTTGTATTCATTACATCTTTTCTTTGGGGAACCTGGCTTCAGGCAAGGAAATATACAGGAACATTCCCTCTGACATCATTCATGGTGTGGCTTTATTTCGCTTCCATGGTTCTTGTCCTGCTTGCTGCTGCAGTCTATGGTCTCTTCGTTCCGTCAGATATCATCGGAGAAATTGCCTCCGATCCATATCGTGCAATAGCAGTTGTCATATGTGGTGCAGGGCTTGCCATCGGCATGTATATCCAGATGAATGTCATCGATAAGGTCGGCCTCATACTTGCCAATTCCGTAAGTGCGACATTCGGAGTCATTCTTGGAACATTGCTCACAGTCTGTCTTGGCGGCATTCCGGAGAATGTATCGATGTTTGTCGTATGGCTCAGCGTTGCTGTTCTCATCCTCGCGACATTTCTTTGCCAGTATTCCGGAAAGATGCGGGATGCTGACCTGCAGCGTAAATCCGTCAGGCCGGAAAAGACCCAGGATACGAAAGCCGTATTCCTTCTTATCCTGAGCTCAATCCTTATAACAGCGTACCCATTGGGAATGTCCATCGGAGTTAAGACAGTATCGTCAGGAGCAGGATTCTCGTCGATTGCATGTATATCGCTTCTTTCGATCGGATCATTTCTGGGTGTATTCGCTTTCTGTGCATTTCCCATGACCAGGAACAAGGAATGGGGAACTCTTGTAAGCCCCAGATACAGGAAGGAGATTGCTATTTCCTGTCTGTGCGGAGTCTGTCACTATGGCGGCAATCTCATTCATGTATTCACCGCTTCTGTTCTCAGTACTGCAATTTCCTGGCTTCTTGGCAGGCTTGGAAACATGTGGACATATCTCTGGGGTCTGTATCACCGGGAATACAGAGGTGCCTCAAGGAAGACATACACAATGCTGTTCTGCGGCATCGGGGTCTATATCGTCGGAATCGTTCTGTTAGCTCAGAGTTTCTATAGCTGATGGAGGTTGTTATGGCAATTAGGAAAAACAGAGGATTATCTAGTTATAAGCTGTTTGGATACTGGATGTGTCTGCCTGCGCTCATTCTCTTCACTGTCTTCGTGATCTATCCGCTGTTCAAAGGGTTCTATATCAGTCTGAACCAGTGGGATGGATTCAGCTCAATGAAATGGATCGGGCTGAAAAACTATGGCTTTGTCTTCGAAGATCCTGTTTTCTGGCAAGCTCTCAAGAACACATTCATCTATGCGATAGTCTCTCCTGTACTGAAGAATGTTGTAGGACTCATAGTCGCACTTATATTCGTCCAGCGTATTTTCGGAAGCTATTTCTTCCGTGTCTGCACATACATTCCTTATACATTCTCTTATGTCATCGTCGGTGTTCTTTTCGGGTGGATATATAATCCGACATTCGGACTTCTGAATAATTTCCTCACGGCTATCGGGGCGGAGGGTCTCATACGCGGATGGCTCAGTGACCCGGATATCGCTCTGTTTTCGGTAATCATGGTTGATGTGTGGAAATGCATGGGCTTCCATGGCGTGCTTTTCATGGCCGGTCTGAATGCTATTCCTCAGGAGCTTTATGAAGCTGCTGATATCGATGGGGCCGGAACGCTTAAGAAATTCTGGCATATAACGCTGCCGCAGCTTAACAGCACTCTTGTAACAGGATTCCTTCTGGCGATGACCGGTGCGTTTGTCAACAACTACGATGTCGTGAATGTCATGACAGGCGGTGGTCCTTTCCACTCAACCGAGGTCGCCATCTACACGATCATGACAACGGCATTCCGTTATTCGAATATGGGTAAAGCCAATGCAATGAGCACGATTCTTGTCATTTTCGTCGCGATTGTGGGCTTTATACAGCTCAAGGCCATGACCCGCGATGAGAACTATGAATGAGAGGAGGGGTATATGAAGAATTATGCACTTAGAAAGGTTCTGTTCCGCATTTTCCTGTATCTGCTCATGGCTTTCTTCCTTGTCCTGACTCTTTATCCGATTTTCTGGATGCTCTCCGGGTCCTTGAAAACCGAGTCCGAGTTCTTCAGCAATGTCTGGGGTTTGCCAGAGAATCCGCAGTTCCAGAATTATGCAGAAGCCTGGGAGAGGGCAGGACTTGGAATGAAATTCCTTAACAGTGTTCTTACAACCGGGTCATTCCTTCTGATCCTGATTCCTATGAACAGCTGTGCAGGTTATGCGCTTGCAAGATTGTCCTTCAAGGGAAAGAAACTGATATACAACTATCTGATTCTCGGAATCATGATTCCTGCAGGCGTTCTTGCAATGCCGACATTCACGATAGTCAATGAGATGGGATTGCTTAATTCCAGAGTCGGTCTTGTCCTTGTATATGCAGGACAGGCTATCAGCTTCGGTATGTTCATCATGCGCAACTATTTTATTTCGCTTCCTAAATCGCTTGAGGAAGCCGCAAGGATAGATGGAAGCTCTGATTTCGGAGCATTCGTGAGGATCATACTTCCTCTGGCTGTGCCGGGAATCGTCACACAGGTCATATTCAGCGGCCTTGCCAACTGGAATGAATATCTGAGGGCAAATCTTCTTATAAGAAGCGCGGAGCTTCAGACGCTTCCGCTTGGAATGGCAAGTTTTGCCAATCAGGACACCATCAACTACCCGGTAATGTTTGCAGCTCTGGCGATGGCGACGGCCCCTGTAATCATTATTTATCTCTTGTGCCAGAAGACGTTTGTCAAAGGTGTCGCACAAGGTGCTGTGAAAGGATAACAGCTGCTTTATGTAAAACCCTTTTAAAAGGAGGAGAATATGAAACGGATTCTTTTTACCGTATTGCTGACCGTGCTTGCATTGTCCATGGTTTTCGCAGGAGGTGCGAATGAGGACTCAGGCAAACCCCAGGTTGTGGTGATGGGTAATGCCCGTATGTATGAGGGCGAGGAAGCCGCATGGGAGAAAGTCGCTGCTGATTTTGAGGCAGAGACCGGAATAGAGGTTGTACTCCGCTGGCAGGGAAAGTGGAATGAGGTGCCACAGAATCTGTCTACGGCAAGCCTCGCTGGAGAGAAGGTCGATCTTGTTACAGTTGGAGCAGGCCTTATAAACTCAATTGTCGCAAGAACAGGTCTTCTGATGGATATCACGGATCTTATGGAGCCATATAGGGACAGGTTCGGCCAGGGCATGCTCGATTCATATACAATCGGAGGCAGGCTCTGGGGATTCCCGTATGGTAATTCAGCAGCCGGATTCATCTATTACAACAAGGATATCTTCAATGAACTGGGGATTGAGGCTCCTACGACATATGATGAACTTGTAGAGATTTCCAGGATAATTTCCGATCAAGGACTCATTCCTATGATCTTCAGAGGCAAGGATGAGACATACTGGTCGAACCTTTTCTTCTATGCATTCGCTCAGACGACCGGTAACAAGCCTATTGAAATGACTAATGACTTCCTGACCGGAAAGAGACAGTTCAATAGCCCGGAGGAGATAGCTGCTGTCGAGGCTGTCGTACAGTTTTTCAAGGATGGAGTGATCACATCGGATAGCCTTGATACAAACGGCGATGGAATGAAGGCTGCTTTCCTGCAGCAGAAAGCCGCGATGATGCATACTCATAACTTCCAGCTTCTGCAACAAGACTGCCCGGATTTCGAACTTGGTATTTTTGAATTCCCGATCATAGTCGAAGGAGCTTATTCCCAGCCATTCGGTGGTCCTGGTACAGGTATAGCCATCCCGTCATTTGCTGACAGGGACAATCTTGATAACACGATGAAATTCGTTGAATTCCTCCTTCGTCCGGAAAATGCGGATCTCATCGTCGGATGCTACAAGCCTGTTGTTGAGGTCATAAAGGGAATAAACCTCGTGAATGATCCTAATGTCCAGTATCTGAACGATGTCATGATTCCAAAAACAGTTCCATACCTTGACTGGATCTGGCCTACAGAAGTCAATGCAGCAGTGTGTCAGATCATTCCTGCAGTGATTGCCGGTACGATGACTGCAGAGGAGGGAACCGAGACCGTGCAGGCTGCGCTGGACAGGATCCGGGAAGAGACCGGATACCAGTATGACTGGTGGAATTCCTGGACAGAAAGCGACTGGGAAAGAGTCACGCCATAAAAGTCAATTCAATAGTCAATCAAGGAGGTACTAAATGAAGATTGCATATACAGTCTGGACATGGCAGATGGATCCTTTCAATAAATTCGTGAGAAGTGATGACAAGGAAGTACAGAAAATCGAATTCGAGAAGGCCGCAAGGGAGATATCATTCCTGGGTTATAAAGGTATCGAGAACTTCAATATAATTGCTGACACATTCGGAGATGATATTGATTCTCTTAAGGCAATACTGAGCAGATACAACCTCGATCTCACAGCTGTCTATACATACATAAAGACCGATTTCGATGCCGATCTGAAGATGGCAGAACGCTGTGTGAAGCTGCTTAATGACATAGGCTGCGATATCCTGAATCTTCAGGGACCGAAACATGGCCCCGATGGTACTTCCGAGAAGGATATCCTCGACACGGTTGAGAAAGCGATGATAATCGGCAAGATGGCTCATGATCATGGCGTTAAGTGCTGCTTCCATCCACATTGGGGAAGCACTGTCGAGAAAGAGCATGAGATTGCGCTTTTTGCCGAGAAGACAGATCCTGAACTCGTGCATTTCTGCATAGATACTGCCCATACACAGCTGATGGATATGGATCCTGTGAAGATAGTGGAACAGTACAAGGACAGAATAGCGTATATGCATTTCAAGGATGTGGATCCTGACGTGACTATCACACCTGAGCGTCCGATGAACAGATTCAGGGCCGTAGGGCAGGGTACTGTTGACTTCAAGGGTGTTTATAAGAAACTCAAGGAAGTCGGTTATGATGGCACGATCTGTGTTGAGCTCGATTACCCTATTATCTGCAACTATCAGTCGGCACAGACTTCAAGACAGTACATTCACGACGTTCTTGGTGAATAGAAGACATTGGGAGAGGGCTAAGCCTGAACTGCATAGCCTTCTCCTCTTTGGGTGGGATGATGGACAGAATAAAGATAATCATAGATACGGATATCGGAGATGATGTAGATGATGCGCTGGCAATCGCTCTTGCCATTGTCTCCCCGGAAATTGAGCTCTTGGGAATCACGACTGTGTATAAGAACACCAACCTTCGTGCCTCTCTTGCCCGTGATATGCTACGTGTGTTTGGTGTGGCTGACAGTGTTCCCGTGCTTCCTGGTTTCTCACAGCCAATACGCTATCATGTGGATGATACTGTAATCCCTCATCAGTGCTGTGATCTGAAAACAGCACCTCTGGAAGGAAAACCCGCCGATGCTGTCAGCTTCATAATCAATACTGTTCGGGATTGCCCCGAAACAGTGATTGTGGCAATAGGGCCTATGACCAATATCGCCATGGCTATAAAGCTTGCTCCGGATGTCATGAAAAATGCAAGCATCATAGCAATGGGTGGCGCCTTTACTGCCGTTTACCCTGAATACAACATCATGTGTGATCCCGAAGCTGCACATATAATGATCAATTCAGGCGCAGATATTTCCATGATTGGCCTTGATGTGACTACAAAATGCGTGCTGACGAAGGAAGATGAGCGTCTTATACTCAACCAGACTTCAGACACGGGCAGATATCTTGCACGCCTTTCCGGAATATGGATTGAGACAAGCAAGGCAAAGAAGATAACGCTTCATGATCCTCTGACAGTTGCCCTGATTGCCTCTCCGGATATCCTTTCACTCAGAAAGGAGCCTGTGAGGATTGAGCTTGAAGGAACATTTACAAGAGGCCTGACAGCCTTGTGCAGGACACCGTTCAGGCAGAGAGAACCTTATCCTGAGAGTGTTGTCAGCATCGCAGACGGGGTGAATTCCATGAAAATGCGTGATTTCCTTTTTTCAAGATTGTTTGGAATTTAAAAATATCCAATATCAGATGATGTTTGTCGGATATTCATTTGAATATTATTAAAGAGGTAAAAAACCGATTTATCAGATTATATTTATTCTTTAATATGTAAATTAAAATCTGGTTTAATGGAAGTGATATTATGGCATGTACTCTGAAAGATGTCGCAGTAGCGGCTGGTGTTTCTCCTGCAACTGTATCTTTAGTGCTGAATAACCGTTCTGGCATCAGCCAGGAAACCAGAGAGACCGTGATGTCAGCTGCAATGAGGCTGAATTATCCTATCAAATCTGCAGGAACGAAGGAAAATGCCACAAGGCCTGTCTGTTTTATCAAGATAGCCTCTCATGGTCTTGTTGTTAATGATGATCACAAAGCCTTCATTTCCGATTACATCGATGGCATTGAGAACAAAGCCAGAAGATATGGATACCCACTTGAAGTCCGTACATACAACGGTTTTGATGTGCAGCAGATTCTTTCAGATATCTATAAGCAGAATTACAGCGGCATAATAATCCTTGGAACTGAGCTTCTTGAGCAGGATGTATTGAAATTCAAGGAGCTTTCGATTCCCAAAGTGTTCATTGATGTGAATTATCCGCTTTTTTCCTTCGATTTTGTGAATATGGATAATGAAAGTGCTGTATATACGGTCGTAAAGCGTTTCCGTGACAGGGGGATAAGGAAAATAGGGCTGGTGAAATCAAATACGTATACGCGTAATTTCTATCTGCGCAGCAAGTATTTCTACGAGGTTCTCAGGTATTTTGATATGGAAGTGAACGAGGACTGGGAATTCACCGTGGGCCCGACTTTCGATACAGCACATGATGATATGCTTGCAAGCCTGAAGGAGAAGCGCAGTCTTCCGGAAGGTCTTTTCTGTGTCTGCGATGTCATCGGAATCGGAGTCATGAAGGCCTTGAAGGAATATGGGATAAAAATTCCGGATGACATATCGATTATCGGATTTGATGATTCCCCGAAATGCAGGATGATAGACCCTGAGCTGAGTTCTGTGAGGGTTCCGACTGCACTTATCGGGAAGAGAGCATTCGAATATCTCCAGAATCTCATGAAATGGGAACAGCGGATTGCTTCTGAGAAGATACTGATCGGATGTGATGTCATCCTTCGCGACAGCGTACGAAGCAATCCTTCGTGATAGCTTATTCCGCCTATGTAATGTAACATCAATTGTATGTTGTACATGGAAGAGAAGGAAAGCATTGCAGCTTTCATGAGGCGTTGTTATGACCGTGGTCTTACTACGGCAACTGGCGGGAATATAAGCATGAAGGTGGGGGATATAATGCTTATCACCCCATCGGGCAAAGATAAGGCATCTCTTTCTGCCGATGATATAGCTGAAGTGCGGATAGAGACCGGGGAGAACCTTACACCTGGGAAAAAGCTGAGTATTGAGAGCGGCATGCACCGTATGATTTATCTCAGACGTCCGGATGCGGGTGCTGTAGTGCACTGTCATCCGCTTTTTGCTTCTCTTTTCTCCGCAGCTGAGGAGAAGATAGATACCACACTCATCGCAGAAAACTGGTTTTTACTGGATAAGGTCATAAAGGTGTCGTATGCTTTAATGGGGACGGAGGAACTTGCCGTGGCTGTCTCTTCTGCCTCTTGCGGGGGCGATGCTCTTCTTCTTGAGAATCATGGAGCCCTTGCAGTCGGGAAAACACTCCTTTCTGCCTTCGACAGAATGGAGTGCCTGGAGCAAGCTGCGAAACTCACATATCTGTCAAAGACTATGTGTATCCGTGGCCTGAATAGTGAAGAAAGGGCAGCTGTTGCCCGTATGAGATAGGAGATTGGTTATGGAAAAAGCAGTTCTTGAAGCTCTCAAAGACAGAGCATTCGAGATAAGATGCAGCACGATCCGGGAGATATCCTCTTTTGGATCGGGACACATCGGCGGAAGTATGTCCATCGTGGAAATCCTTTCGTATCTGTACTACAAGGAGATGAATACAGATCCTGCAGATCCGAAGAAAAAAGACAGGGACAGACTTGTGGTTTCGAAAGGACATGCAGGTCCTGCTGTCTATGCGACACTTGCAGCAAAGGGTTTCTTCCCATCTGACTGGCTCAAGACGCTGAATCAGGGAGGAACGATGCTCCCTTCTCATTGTGATATGACCAAGACCCCTGGTGTTGACTTCACAGGAGGTTCCCTCGGCCAGGGATTCTCTGCAGCTGTCGGAATCGCACTTGGACAGAGAGTGCAGGGAATAAAGGCAAGGACATTCACCATCATCGGAGATGGAGAGTCTCAGGAAGGACAGATCTGGGAAGCTGCAGAGTCTGCAGGCGCCTGGAAGCTTGATAACCTCTTTGCCTTCCTTGACCTCAATGGACAGCAGCTTGATGGATATACCAAGGACATAATCCCCCAGGTGCATATCCCTGAGCGCTGGGCTTCATTCGGATGGGATGTTCATGAGGTGAATGGCCATGACTTTGAGGAGATTGAGAAAGCGATGGAGGAGGCAAAACGGACACCGGACAAGCCTCACATGTTCGTAATGCATACAATCAAGAGTTATGGATACATTCCAGGGGAAGGCATAAAGAACAACCATTCAATGCCTATCACCCCGGAAGATGCAGAGAAAGCTATTGTGGCTCTGAAGGAAAGGGAGGGAAGAGTATGAAGGATGCACACGTGTTTTCCCATTATAAGGAAGCTGTCATAGGCGCAGTCGTGGATCTTGCAGCAGAGCATCCGGAGATTGTTTTCCTCGATGCTGACCTCTCATCATGCATCGGGTCGACGACATTCCAGAAGGCTTATCCCGATCGTTTCTTCAACTGCGGTATCGCAGAGGCCAATATGGCAGGAGTCGCAGCAGGTCTTGCTTCAACAGGTCTCGTTCCTTTCATCCACTCATTCGGCTGTTTTGCTTCCCGCCGTGATTATGACCAGCTTTTCATTTCCGTAGGTTATACTCATCAGACAGTGCATGTTATTGGTTCGGACCCTGGAATCACGGCACAGTACAATGGCGGTACACATATGCCGTTTGAGGATATTGCCCTCATGCGTCAGATTCCTGGCATGGTGATTGTCGAGCCCTCCGATGCCCAGTCACTCTATGAGCTTACTCTTCAGGTCTATGAGAATGGTCATTCATCTTACATAAGGACTCCTAGAAAAGGCATCTGCTTCAGATATTCCCCGGAGGACAAGATAGAACTTGGCAAGGGTATTGAGCTGTCCGATGGCTCTGATGTTGCAATCATAGCAACAGGTGCCCTGATGGTGGATGCAGCTACAGAGGCTGAGAAGATTCTCAAGGGTGAGGGTATCAATGCAACTGTCATTGATCTTCATACAATCCGTCCTCTCGATACCGAGCTGATTGAGAAAGCCGCTTCCCGCACAGGACATGTCCTTGTCTGCGAGAATGGCCGCTACGCAGGAGGTGTCGGAGAGATGATTGCCGGACACCTTGCAACAGTGAACCCGGTGAAGATGGGATTCGTAAATGTAGGTGAGAGATTCGGAGAAGTCGGTAACCTCAAGTATCTTTCATCTGCATTCGGCTTTACTGCAGATAATGTCGCAGCAAAGGCCAGGGAGCTTCTCGGAAAGTGAAACTGCAGCTTCAGCTGGAAACAATCCCTGTGTGGGATGGAGTGAAAGAGGGTAGTGAGTGTTTTCTCTGCTCCCTGATGAAAAAGGCGGAGGAAGATGGTGTGAGATACTATCTCTCCTCTGCTGTCATGACACCTGAGGTGAGGGTCGAGATGAACAGGCATGGGTTCTGCCCTCACCATTCGGCACTTCTTGCAGAGGGAGGAAAACCACAGTCCCTTGCTCTTGCTATGGACACATATTACGACGAGAACAAGAGGATTTTCACTCCGCTTATCGAGCATGTGCAGAAGGCAGGGAACGCAAGGAAGGCGATGAAGGCTGCAGAGGCATTATTTGAAGCTGCTCATGAGCGTGAGAAAGGATGCCTCATATGCTCGCGTATGGATGAGCGGCTTTTAAGGTATACGTACACAATAGCATCGCTTTGGAACACGGATCAGGATTTCCGCAAGGCCCTGGAAGAATCAAAGGGGTTCTGCCTCCATCATACTGAAGCTCTGATAAAAACAGCTGAGAAGGCGCTCTCCGGTGATGATCTCGCTGCATTCTGCAAGGCTATGGTAACGCTTTTGCAGAAGAATCTGGACCGTGTCCAGCATGATGACTGGTGGATGACACAGAAATACAAGAGCGAGAATAAGGACAAGCCCTGGAACGGCGCAGAAGATGCCCAGAAACGTGCTGTCTATAAGCTTATAGGGGAAGGACGAGTCATCGATCCCGTCAAGGCGTGATCCTTTTCTTCTTCGCTCTGAGAGGAAGGAGAAGCTGATCGGGATTTCTCCTTCCTTCATCTATCGTGCACCTTCTCAGGACTTCCTCGGAGAAGGTGTTCTTGTCTATATGTAGATAATCGATGAAGCCGTTTTCTATCCTGTAAACAAGGAAATGGCTTCTTTCGGGAAAGAGAGAACAGGCAAGGGTCAGCGGAGTCTTCTCCTTCTCATGAAATGAAATCGCTTTCAGTTTTCTCTTCTTTGCAAGATATGATGAAGACCAGAAAAGCGCCAGAAGCGGTCCTGTCTCATCCCATACGAGGATATCTGCACCAAGAAGATCCGTATCGATTGAGATGGAAGCTGGAAAATACGGACGGAGGGCAGAGGCGATACGTGATGAGATGCTGGAACGCTTCGGTTTCAGTGTCTTAGGGATTGCCGGAAGCGTGAAGAATGCATCCATTCCCTTCCTGAAAGATTCGTAGATGTCTAAAAGCGATGATTCCTTCATTTGAATGTGATTATAATCTCCATTTCACTGACTCTGGAGATTGTATTGTAGATGGAGCATTCCTCTGAAGCCTGTTTTGCCAGTGCCCGGAACTCTTCCTCATCTGTGACACCTTCTGCCGTGATTGCCAGTGTTGTCTTTTCAAGCGTTGATGGCGCTGCATCCCTCTTGATTCCTGTCACTGTGATCTCGACATCTGTCCATCTGACACTGTGCTTGATGGAGAGCATCGTAAGATAGAAACAACCTGACAGTGCTCCAAGAAGATATTCATACGGACCTGTTGTCTGCGTGAAATCAAATTCCTTTCCGATGGAGTTCTCAAAATAACGTCTGCTGTTGTCAAAGTGTGCTGTTATAGATCTGATCTGTCCCATATAGCGATTATATCACAAAGCTGAGAGGGAGAGAAAAGCCGTATATGCGGTTGCAAATGCCCATGTGAGGCTATATCCTCCGCAGTCGGCATCAACATCGATTATGTCTCCCGCAAAGTAAAGACCCGGTACCAGCTTTGATTCCATTGTAGCGGGATTTATCTCCACAGTCTTCACTCCACCGGCTGTGGACATGGCACTTGCCGCAATGGGCGAGGCAATGAATCTGCAGTTTCGCAATGTCTCTTCAGCCTTCCTTGCTTCCTGAGCAGAGAGATTGGCGATTTTCTTCTCTGCCGTGTTCTCAAGCAATGCTGTGACAAGGCGGGGCGGGACAGGAACGGCATTCTTTAAGAGCATTGCACCTTTGTCCTTTCTCAGGGCGTTTATATCCACATTGCAGAATTCTATTGAGATTTCCTCTTTCCCGTTCATCAGATATGAAAAGTTCTCTGCTGCCGGCCCGGATATCCCTCTTGCTGTTATGACTGCGTCTCCCTCACACCTTTTCTTTCCTTTCTTGATTGCGATATGCGCTGTAATTCCTTCTGCTTCTTTCATTGATGGTTGCAGGGCAAGGGCAGAAAGGGCAGGGCGTGGTGCTGTTATGCTGTGTCCAAGCATTGCGGCAAGATGATACCCAGATCCATCCGATCCAGTCTGTGGGTATGCCATCCCGCCCGTTGTCAGAATCACATGCTCTGCTTCTATGATTCCTGTCTTTGTTTTTATTGAGAAATGATTTCCATCTGTTTCTATTCCGATGGCTTTCTCTCTTATTATCCGAGGTTTGTGTTTTGTGAGAACGCGAAGGATGTCTCCGGCATTTCCTCCCTTAGGGAATATCTTCCCGTTCTCATCCGAGGGGATGATCCCGAGAGATCTCATGCGGTCGATTATATCCTCATTCGTATGAGAATAGAGAACCTTCCTTATGAAAGGAAGGCTTCCGTGATAATGTGTAAGTAGGTCTTCAATGCTGCCACTATGCGTATAATTGCAGCGGCCTCCACCGGTGAGGAGGAGTTTTCTACCGCACTCACCATTGCCTTCCAGGATTACGGCATCTGGAATGAGTGATGAGGCATACAGTCCTGCAGCTCCTCCTCCGATTATGAGTGTTTTAATCATCCTGCTTCTGCACTACAGCAAGATGCAGTTCTTCAAGCTGTGCCTGATCGACATATGACGGGCTGTCATCCATCGGAGAGAGCGCTGCTGTATTCTTCGGGAAGGCGATTACTTCCTTGATTGACTGCTCGTTTGCGATGATCATGCAGAGCCTGTCGATTCCCGGTGCGATTCCTCCATGTGGTGGTGGACTGAAACGGAATGCATCGAGGAGGAAGCCGAAACGCTCCTTTGATACATCATCTGGTATGTTGCAGATTCTGAAAATCCTCTTCTGGAGTTCAACATCATGGATTCTTATAGAGCCTGAAGCAAGCTCGTAGCCGTTGAGCACGAGGTCATAGAGATCTCCCTTTACTGAACCCGGATCAGATTCAAGAGTATCAAGATACTCTACCTGAGGCATTGAGAACATATGATGTGCAGCTTCCCAGTGTCCTTCGTCCTCATTGTATTCAAAGAGCGGGAAGTCGATGATCCAGCAGAACTCAAAGCCAGGTTTTATAAGTCCAAGATCAGAACCGAGGCGTGAGCGCACGGCTCCCATGGATGTACAGCACTTCTTCCAGTCTTTCTCCGCTATAAGGAGGATGACATCTCCGTCCTGTGCGCCTGTTTCCTGAAGAACTTCGCTTTCCATTCCCTGGAAGAACTTGGATACACCGCCTGATACAGAACCGTTCTCGCACTTCATCCATGCCAGACCATGTGCTCCATAGATCTTTGCAGCACTCTCAAGCTCTGAGAGGTACTTCCTTGTATATTCATGACCCTCAGTCTTCGGTGCGACGACATATTTCACATAGCCGCCTTCTGCGAGAGTGTCAGTGAAGGCCTTGAAAGAGGATTTTGCTGCGAAAGAGGAGGCATCCTTTATCTCCACGCCAAACCTGAGATCCGGCTTGTCACAGCCATAGGTATTCATCGCATCATGGTATGCTATGCGGCGGAAATGTAGAGGGAGCTCCACGTTGAGCACCTTCTTGAATACGTTTCTGAAGAGATCTTCCATGAGAGAGAGGACATCATCGCGTTTGACATAGCTCATCTCGATATCGAGCTGTGTGAACTCAAGCTGTCTGTCTCCTCTCGGATCCTCATCCCTGTAGCAGCGGGCTATCTGGAAATACTTGTCAAATCCTGAAACCATCAGAAGCTGCTTGTACAGCTGCGGAGACTGTGGCAGTGCGAAGAATTTGCCGGGATATATTCTCGATGGAACGAGGAAGTCCCTTGCTCCTTCAGGTGTGCTCCTGATGAGTGTCGGCGTTTCAATCTCGAGGAAATCTGTGTTATAGAAGTATTCCCTTATCGCTTTGACTATCTCATGGCGCATCTTTATTCTCTTCTGCATTCCGAAGCATCTGAGATCAAGATATCTGTATTTGAGTCTGAGATCCTCTCTTGAATTGTTCTCTTCATCAATCATGAAGGGGAGAGTGTCGCATTTTGAGAGTATATCGATTTTCTCTGCCTTGACCTCAATCTCTCCTGTAGCCATATCTGCATTGATCATTTCGTCAGGGCGACGTCTTACTATGCCACGTACGGCTATGCAGTATTCCAGTTTCAGCTCATTTGCCTTTGCCTGAAGTTCCTCACTTGCATCATCATCTACAACGACCTGTGTGATACCATAGCGATCGCGGAGATTGATGAAATGCAGTGCTCCGTGATTCCTGTTTCTGTGCACCCATCCGTTGAGTACTACCGTTTTTCCCTCATCTGCAGCTCTGAGACTGCCGCATGTGGCTGTGCGCTGCATGAATGCTTCTTCCATAGATTCCTCCGGATACCGAGGATATTATCATCTCAGAAGACAAAAGAAAAGCGAGCATGAGCTGTTTGTCCGTGGGGGGATCTGAGGTTTTCTGCGTTCATGCTCGCTGACTGTAATATCGCACGTTTGAATGGTTTTGAAAATGAATTTATCGTGAAGATTTAGCTTGTTTTTTCTGTGCATCAGGGGCAGAAAAGTCGGACAAAACGGCTCACTCTTCTCTCCTGTTATGAAAAGTGCTTACAAAACAGCGGTTTTTGTTCCCTGAAGGATTAATTGATACAAATTTAGCAATATGGCTTAAATAACTTAACGAGTATTAAGTACTAATCTTTGTTTAGTATGATTTCTCTTTGTAGAAACCGGATAAAAAGAGTTGCGAACCATCTGCCAAGGTGTGACAGGCTCCACCTGGAAGTGGAGCCCGATCACTCATTTTGAACCTTTGGGAAGTTCTCGTACGATAAAGCGGTTTTCCTGCAGATATCGTATTGCTTCAACCGCAGCGCGTGCCGCGCTTGTCGTTGTTGTGTACGGAATATGAGCCTTCACTGTTTCCGTTCTTATATCATCATCGCTCTGGCGTGATCTGAAACCCATAGGTGTGTTGATGATGAGATCGGCTTTCTTTTCCCGTATATAGTCTACGATATTGGGATGCCCGTCCTGTGTTTTCAGCACCACATCGGCAAGTATTCCCTCGCTGTAGAGATCTCTTGCGGTTCCCTTTGTCGCAAGAATATGGAATCCGAGCTCCTCCAGTGCCTTTGCTATCGGAACAATTGTTTTTCTGTCCTTGCTGTTCACGCTGATGATGACTCTTCCCTTTGTCGGAAGCTTGTTGAAAGCTGCGGCCTGGCTCTTTGCGTATGCTTCTCCGAAAGTGCGGCCATAACCGACAACCTCGCCAGTGCTTCTCATCTCCGGTCCCAGTGCAGGATCCACATGAGGGAAGCGGTCAAAGGAGAACACAGCTTCCTTGATGGCCCATCCTGTTATGCAGCGGCCCTCGGCATAGCCTCCTTCCTCTTTTACCAGACCCTGCTTCACAAGATCTTCTCCCTGCCATACCCTGACGGCAGCTTCCACAAGATCCACTCCGCTGGACTTTGAGATGAATGGTACGGTGCGGCTTGCTCTCGGGTTGACCTCGATAATGTAGAGCTTGCCATCTTTTTCCGCAAACTGGATGTTCATGAGACCGCGGACATTCAGATACTGCGCCAGACGCAGCGTCCATTCCTTCATCTCTTTCAGGATCTCTGGTTTGCTCTTGTATGGCGGGAAGACCGCGGCACTGTCTCCGGAGTGTATTCCGGCAGCCTCTATGTGCTGCAGTATTCCTCCGATGTATACGGATTTTCCATCTGAGACCGCATCCAGATCATATTCAAAAGCATCCTCTAGGAACTGATCCACGAGAACAGGGGAGGATGGGGAGACCGTGACTTCAGGCTTCCTGATGAATTCCTCAAGCCCCTCGTCATCATAGGCGATGAACATTGCCCGTCCTCCGAGAACGAAGGATGGACGGAGAAGGACTGGGAAGCCGATCTCGTGTGCCTTTTCCTTTATCTCGCTGATACTTGCTGCGCTCCTGTTTTCAGGCTGCCTAAGCTGCAGTTTCTTCACAAGCGCAGAGAAAAGTCCTCTGTCCTCAGTCTCATCGATGCTAGAAAGGGAAGTCCCTATGATATTTGCACCGTTCTTCTCAAGCTCTGCAGCCATATTGAGAGGTGTCTGGCCACCAAGCTGGACAACAACATCCCTCGTACCTTCCTTTTCCATGATTGCAAGCACATCCTCTGCTGTAAGCGGGGATATGTAGAGCCTGTCCGATGTGTTGTAGTCCGTGGATACTGTCTCAGGGTTGCTGTTTATCATCACGGTTTTCCTGCCAAAGCGTCTGAAAGCTCTGGACGAGAGCGTGCAGCATGTATCGAACTCAAGTCCCTGTCCGATCCTGTTGGGCCCGGATGCTATGATGATGACGGCATCCTTTCCCAGACCTTCACCTTCGTCTCCTTCACCGTAGGATGTGTAGCAGTATGGTGTGAGCGCTTTGAATTCTCCTGCACATGTGTCGACATAGTGGCGGGAACACACAAGATGCTCAGGAATACTGCTTCCGGAAAGCTTCTCGATGTATTTGTCCGACAGTCCTGCCTGCTTTGCCTTGAGATAGAGATCCTTTGTCAGCTTGCCTTTTCCAAGCTCATCTTCCAGCTCTTTTTCTTCCATGAGAAGTGAGAGGAAATAGATGTCAAAACCTGTTATTTCTGAAAGCTTTTCCAGGTCTTTCTCTCCTTTCTTTATCGCGGTGAAGGCTGCAAGGTATCTGAGAGGGTGTGCAGATCTCAGAAGAAGCTTTGCATCGTATTTTTTCTCATCAAGCGGCATTATGCCCTCAAGCTTCTGCTCTGAGGATCTGAAAGCCTTGTTCATGGCCTCCAGCGCAGTGCGTCCGAGAGCAAGAGTCTCTCCTACGGATCTCATCTGGGTTCCCAGTGCAGATGCCTCAAGAGGGAACTTCTCGAGCTCAAAGCGCGGAACCTTCACTGCAACATAATCAAGGGCCGGCTCGAAACAGGAAACTGATTCTCCAGTAATCTCATTCTCGACCTCATCAAGGCTGTAGCCGACTGCAAGCTTTGCGGAAATCCTTGCAATGGGGAATCCTGTTGCCTTGCTTGCGAGTGCTGACGAGCGTGAGACGCGGGGATTCATCTCGATGACAATCATTCTCGAATGATCAGGGGAGAGTGCGAACTGCACATTCGAACCTCCGCAGTCTACACCGACAGCCCGCAGGATCTCGATGGATGCAGTCCTCATTTTCTGGTATTCGCGGTCATTGAGTGTCTGGATAGGAGCGATAGTGATGCTGTCGCCTGTATGAACACCCATCGGATCCACATTCTCGATGGAGCAGACGATGATGGCATTATCCTTCCTGTCCCTCATGACTTCCATCTCGAACTCTCTCCATCCAATGAGTGATTCCTCGATCAGGATCTCTCCTACAGGACTCATCTCCAGAGCATGTTCGCAAAGCGGTATGAAATCCTCTTCCTTCTCTGCAATGGATCCTCCCATTCCTCCGAGCGTGAATGAAGGGCGGATAATGAGAGGCAGCGGTATTTCATTCTTTATTGCAAGCGCTTCCTCGATGCTGTGGGCGACTCCGCTTCTGGCACTCTCGTATCCGAGAGATGTGATTATCTCCTTGAATTTTCCTCTGTCTTCTGCCTTTTCAATGGCTTCTGCAGATGCGCCGATTACCTTGACTCCGTACTTGTCGAGGATTCCTTCCTTCTGGAGTTCCATGGTCAGGTTGAGAGCTGTCTGTCCTCCCATTGTCGAGAGAATCGCATCAGGCCCGACCTGGTCAAATATTCTCTCAATGTACTCTTTCTTGAGAGGTTCAAGGAAAATATGGTCTGCCAGGCCTGGTGTAGTCATTACTGTCGCAGGATTCGGGTTGATAAGAGAAACCTCGTATCCTTCTTCTTTCAGCGCCCTTACAGCCTGGTTTCCAGAGTAGTCGAACTCACAGGCCTGTCCGATGACGATAGGGCCTGAACCGATTACCAATATGTGGTGGATATCATCTCTTCTCATCTTGCCTTCTCCATGAATACATCGAATATGGCTTCAGCTTCTTCCGGTCCCGGAGAGGCTTCTGGATGGAACTGGACGCTTCTGACGTTGAGACTCTCGTCATAGAGCCCTTCCACCGTCTTGTCATTCGCATTCTCAAACCAGATGGACGCAGTTTTTGGAAGAGATGAGCGTACTGTCATGAATCCGTGGTTCTGTGCAGTGACAAAGGTCTTTCCTGTGATTGTATCCTTCACTGGCTGGTTCGAACCATGGTGACCGAATTTCATTTTCTCTGTCTTGCCGCCGATTGCTATTGTTATGATCTGATGTCCGAGGCAGATACCTTCAATAGGGAGCTTGCCGATAAGGGATCTCACGAGGTCCACCGCGCCGTGAAGGAGTGCAGGATCTCCAGGTCCGTTCGACAGGAAAAGCGCATCAGGGTCATCTTTAAGGATTTCTTCTTTTGTCACATCATTCGGAAAGAGTGTGACTGAAGCTCCTCTTTTGTATAGACAGTTTATGATTGACCTTTTGATGCCATAGTCAATGAGCGCAAAGTGCTTCACCGGATTCTCCGGGGCTTTCTCGAATCCTGTCCCAAGGTCCGGATTGACGATTTTCCTATGCACCGATACTCCATCAATGAGATCTCTTTCCGTTATTTCCGGAAAGGACTGAAGGAGCTCCTCCGCTTCTTTTCTCCTATCCTCTGGGAATATGACAGCATTCTGTGATCCATGATCTCTCAGATGAAGTGTCAGGGAACGTGTATCTATGCCTTCAATACCAGGCACTCCCTCTCTTTTCATGAATTCATCGAGCGATATCCGTCCAGGAAGCACCGGACCGCGATAGAGTTTCTTGACGACCAGGCCGGAAGCCTTTATGCCGTTGCTTTCGTTGTCGTCTTCTGATATTCCGTAGTTTCCGATCATCGGGCTTGTCATCGTGACAATCTGCCCTGCATATGATGGATCGGTAAGAATCTCCTGATAGCCTGGTATTCCTGTATTGAAAACAGCTTCGCCGATACCTGTTATACCTTCAGCACCAAAAGAGAATCCTCTGTATTCCGTGCCATCCTTGAGTCTGAGTATAGCCTGTCTTTCCATCTTTTTTGTCCAAGGAATAGTACAGTGAATCGAAAGAGGTTATCAACGGATATGAAACAAAAACAACACTATGCAACATCTTTGCAACATTATTTTGAGATCTTTATATCGCCGGAACAGGTTGTGATTGATACTGTGGCATTTCCTGTTCCTCCACTGTTTCCTGCTTTTTCGCCGAATAAATCCGTTTTTCCTGTCTCCGTATTCCAGTAAAGGCTCCGTTCGCCTGCGATGATATCAATATCCCCGGACTCTGTGGTGACAGAGACGCGCCCAGTTCCTATAGGAACAAGATAAACAGCCCCGCTTCCTGCTGTTGCATTCACATTCTCACCAAGCACTCCGATTGCTCTGATGAAACCCGTGCTGTTGCTTATTTCCGTCTCGGAGGAAGTGGTGTCCGTCATTATTATGTTCCCGCTCTCGGTTTCTGCCGTGATTTTTCCGGAAGAGACCTCGGATACGAGCATGCTTCCGCTTCCGGAAAGGAGCGAGAGCGTGTCAGACATCGTCCGTTCTGCGGCGATATCACCATTGGTGGTTTCTATATCTATGTCCTGGAGGCGGAGATAGGAGGGAAGGGCGATTTCCAGGATGCCTCTGCCTTTTGTATGGATTGAGATACTATCTCCTTCCTTCTCTATATCGAGCTGGCGGCTGGGATGCTTTGTAATGAGCATGTCTGAGCGCTCATCTGCGGAGATAAAGACCGAGGTGCCCTCGGAGACCACTGACAATTCCGTGTTTTCAGAGACAGGAAGAATCGTTTCAGGCTCTGTGTCAGAGAGCAGAAGGCTTACGGAAAGAATGGCTGCTATCAGAACAGCCAGTACTATTGAGACTATTACTCTGGGCTTTCCCTTCGGCCTCATCATTCTCCTTTCCTGAAGCGTTCGTCCCAGTCCCTTTCCCTGTCATACTTGCGCTTCTTGTTCTCGTAGTCATCGTCTGCTTCTTCAAAGCTGACATCGATGGTTTCTCCACCTTTATGATCCTTGATTATATCATCATCAGTCTGCATTGGAAGAATCAGGGCAAGAATGAGATAAATTGCTATGCCGGGAAATATTCCTGTGAAGATGATGATCAGGAGCACGATGAACCTTGTCATGCCTGGATTCAGTTCTCTCCATTCGGCAAGCCCTGTGACCACTCCGAATATCTCTCCGCGTGGAGAGCGTGTCCATCTTTTAGTTTTCATCTTCCCACCCCTTAGCGTCCGGCTTTCTTGCGGAGCTTTTCCAGCTCTTTCTCAATTTCATCCGATTTTTCCATCTCGGAAAACCCTTTTTCGATATCATTCTCGGCATTCATCCTGTCAACCTTGCGTTCTATGTCGCTGAA
>CASEGX010000047.1 GCA_949287505.1 uncultured Spirochaetales bacterium
GTAGGAAAACTTGACCTTCTTGTTGATGAGAAGACTCTGCAGGAAAGAAAAGCGCATCTCGTTCCGCATGAGTCTCCTATAAAGACCGGATATCTCTACAGATATTCAAAACACGTGACTTCAGCCAGACAGGGCGCAATTGTTGTGGAGGACTGAGAATGAAGATGACTGGTGCAGATATAATCGTTGAATGCCTCATTGAGGAAGGAGTCGATACGGTCTTCGGATATCCGGGCGGGCAGGTCATTCCGCTCTATGATGCCCTCTATAAGAACCGTTCACGTATCCATCATATTCTCACTGCTCATGAGCAGGGTGCCAGCCATGCAGCTGATGGTTACTCCAGATCCACTGGAAAGGTAGGAGTGTGCATTGCAACCTCCGGTCCCGGTGCGACAAATCTTGTCACTGGACTTGCGACGGCATATATGGATTCGGTCCCGATGATTGCAATTACCGGAAACGTACCGCTTTCACTCCTTGGCCGCGACAGTTTCCAGGAGGTTGATATCCGTGGAATCACGCTTACGATAACAAAGCACAACTACATCGTTAAGGATATTGCAGAGCTGGCAGATACGATAAGAGAGGCTTTCCGCATTGCAAAGGAAGGTCGTCCAGGCCCTGTGCTCATTGATGTGCCGAAGGACATACAGGTAGGTGAGTATGAATTCTCTAACAAGCCTGTTGCAGAAGTCCCTCCTGTTGACTCACGGCTCAGGGAGAAGGATCTCGATGAAGCGGTGGCTCTTATTCTGAAGGCAAAGAAGCCAATGTGCTATATCGGTGGCGGTGTGATCCGCTCAGATGCTGCCGAGGAGCTCAGGAAGTTTGCTGATCTCATCGATGCCCCTGTTGGGTCTTCCCTGATGGGACTTGGGGCTATGGACTCATCATCTCCACGCTTTACCGGAATGATTGGAATGCATGGTACAAGACTTTCCAATCTCTCCATCAACCGCTGTGACCTTCTCATCGTTATCGGCGCACGGTTCTCTGACAGGGTAATATCAAAAAGCTCTACATTCGCGCAGCAGGCAAAGATCCTGCAGATTGATGTGGATCCTGCAGAGTTCAATAAGAACATAATCTCCTCTGTTCATGTTGTCGCAGATGTCAAGGTTGCTCTTAATGCAATCATGAAGCGAATCGGAAAGAAGCTTGATCATGGCGAATGGATGGCCGAGATAGAGAGGGGAAGAAAGAGATTCCCTGTCAAGGTCTCTTCAGATGCAGCAAGGCCGAAAGAAATTCTTGAGGCATTGGACAAGGTCTTCCCTTCTGATGGCTATGTCACCACGGAGGTGGGACAGCATCAGATGTGGGCTGCACAGTTCCTGCATTCGCGCTCCCCGCGGCATTTCCTTACCTCAGGTGGTCTTGGGACAATGGGGTATGGAACAGGGGCTGCGATAGGAACGCAGGTATCTCATCCTGATAAGAGGGTGATAAACATCGCGGGAGATGGTTCGTTCCGTATGAATGCCAATGAGCTTGCTACAATTGCCCGCTACCATCTGCCTGTGATGATTCTCATAATGAACAACCATGCGCTTGGAATGGTAAGGCAATGGCAGACTCTTTTCTATGAAGGTCATTACTCAGAGACCACTCTTGACACCCCTCTTGACTGGGTGAAGCTTGCAGAAGCTTATGGGGTCAAAGGCTTGAGGATAATGCCTGATGATGATCCCGAAGAGATTCTGAGAAAGGCTGTGGAGCTTGGAGAGGCTGTCGTCATAGAAGCTATCATACCATCGGATGACAAGGTTTATCCTATGGTTGCACCGGGTGCCTCCATTTCAGATATGATGGGGTATCAGGAGATGCCGCTAGAGAACTGATGAAAACTGCAATCTACGGTGCAGGAAGCCTTGGAACCGTGCTGGGTGCATATCTTGCACGCTCCGGTGTACAGGTTGATCTCATCTCGCGCAATGAGGCTCATATAGCTGCTTTGAGAAGTACTGGTGCGCATGTGACAGGCTGGGATGACTTTTCCGTCCCAGTCTCCGCATATATGCCGTGCGAGATGCCGGCTGGGTACGATGTCATTGTCCTGATGACAAAATGCATCGACAATGCAGAGACCGTGCGTTTTTTAAAAGACAAGCTTTCTCCGGATGGGATTATCTGCACATGCCAGAATGGACTTCCGGAAGCTGAGATTGCGGCTATCATCGGCAGCAGCAGGACCTATGGCTGTACGATAGGCTGGGGTGCCACATATGTCTCTCCAGGGTGTTCCCTTCTTACAAGCGGCAATGAAACCTTTTCATTCACATTAGGTAAGCTTGATGGTGGAAGCGATGAGAACCTTGAGAAACTCAGGAAGCTCTTCTCATATATGGGAGATGCTGAGATTGATGATGATTTCATATCTGCGCGGTGGTCAAAGCTTCTTATCAACGCTTCGTTCTCGGCAGTTTCCGCAGTTTTCGGTATGACATTCGGTGAAGCCTTCTCCGACCGTCATGTGCGGCGCATCATACAGTCTGTGATGAAAGAATGTGTCGACGTTGCACATGCAAACGGAATAAAACTGGCTCCGATGCAAGGAAAGAATATTGAGATCATCGCTTCGTACAAGTCTGAGCTGAAAAGGAGAATCTGCTTTATTCTCATTCCTCTTGCAATGAGAAAGCACAGAAGCCTGCGTTCATCAATGCTTCAGGATCTTGAGAGAGGAAAGAGGACAGAAATCGATGCAATAGACGGTGCTGTCATCAGGGAAGGTGAGAAGAAAGGTATTGCAGTACCTGTCACGGCAGAAGTCGTGAACATCATGCACAGAATTGAGAAAGGTGAGCTCAATCCATCATTGGAAAATCTCTCTTTCTTCAGATGATTCCTGCAAATAGTCCAAGTATACCAGCACCAGCCATGACGAACATGGGATTGAGCTTCCACTTCCTGAGGACAATGAGGCAGATTATGAATATCACAGCATTTGCATAGTTGATGTTTTCCGTGAATCTGTCTTCCCCGCAGAAGGCAAGGGCAGTAAGCGAGAGTGCTGCTGAGGCTATCATCGCGATAACAGCAGGACGGAGTCCCTTGAGGACACTCTGCACAGCATCCAGCCCTTTGAATTTATAATAGATGAATGCAAGTGTCATAACGATAATCGAGGAGGGGAGAACACAGCCGAATGTTGCGACAAGAGCTCCCGGGATTCCTGCAATCTGGATACCGACGAATGTCGCACTGTTGATGGCAATCGGTCCAGGAGTCATCTGCGAGATGGTGATGATATCCGCAAACTCCTGCATCGTGAGCCAGTGGTGGATGTCTATAACCTGATGCTGGATAAGAGGCATTGCCGCATAGCCTCCTCCGATACTGAAAAGCCCTATTTGTATGAATGACCATAACAGTTCGAGATAAATCATTGCTGTTTTCTCCTGATTATATAGTCTGCGTATCCTACACAGCCTGCTGCGATAATCAGAAGAATGATGTTCACAGAGAGAAAAGCAGCGAGTATGAATGTCACAGCCATCATGATGATCGGCAGTGCCCTTCTGGTTTTAAGGACATCCCAGGCCATTGTTATGACAACATCGATAACAACTGCAGCGACGCCGGCGCTCATGCCCGTCATGAGTAATGAAACGTACCTGTTGCTTCTGAAGGCCTGATAAAAAAGAGAGATTATGGAGATTATGACAAGGGGTGGAAGAACAGCTCCCAGCGTGCTTATGAGCGCTCCTATGATTCCTCCTGTCCTGTAGCCGATGAGTATGGCCGCATTGACAGCGATAGGACCAGGAGAGGACTGTGCGATTGCAGTCAGATCCAGCATCTCGCTGTCATCGATCCATCGCAGTTTGCCAACAAAGGTCTTCCTCATAAGAGGAATGATCACGTATCCGCCTCCGAAGGTGAATGCGCTTATTTTGAGGGTGGATAAGAATAGGGTCAGGTATCTTTCCGATTTTGAATCCATACTTTATGGTAAGTTAAAATCAATGAATAAGAAAGTGCTATTCTCTGATTGCCTTGCTTTCTGCATTGGCGATCTCAAGTATTTTTTCAATGCATGTATCGAAAAAAATCCTGTATGCAGTACAGAAATATGATTTTCCTAGTGTATGATCCGGAAAATTCTCCTTATCTCTTCTGCAGCCGCCTCTGCACAGAATGAAGTAATCACATTCCGCGCATTCTTCATGAATCCTTCTTGATTCCTCTATAAAACCGATTTCATGCCTTTTCCTTTCAAGTTCATCAAGACTGTTCACGTTTATGTTTCCCATGAGAAACTCATCCATCACATAGAAGTCACATGGAAAAACAGAGCCATCTGCCTCGACTGTGAAATAGGTGCCGCATATACCATTCATTCCGCATTCTTCGGCATATCCTCGGACTAAAAGGGATATAAGGTTGTCAAAATAGCGTATTGATGTGTAGTCGCGTTTTTTCCAGTCTCTGTAATACAGGTGGAACAGTTTAATCAGAAAAGCGGAGAAAGTCTCCGTTGTCAGTGAGTACTCTTTTGAGCCTCTCTTTTCCCCGATTGGATCAATGCAGGGAATGAACTGAAGGAATCTGAAATTGTTTTTCCTGAATAAATGATAAATTTCTTCAACGTTTTCAGCTACAGCTTTCGTTGTTGTTATCAGTATATTCAGATCCACTCCCATGGACTGTAACAGTTTCGCATTATTGAATACCGGATTATAGCTGCCCTTATCCTCAATGGTGCGTCTGTAAATATCATGAATATGTTTTGGGCCATCAACGGAGATACCGACCAGAAAATCATTTTCCTTAAGGAACGTACACCATTCACGGTTTATAGCATATCCGTTTGTCTGAATAGTGAATCCGAGCCTTTCTCTGGGTGCTTTGGACAGAGCATATGAAACAAAGTCCTTGAAGAAATCAAGTCCTGCGAGCGTTGGTTCTCCGCCCTGGAAAGCAAAGCTTGCGCTGTCTTTTTCATTTTTCAGGGCTTCATCTATTATCCTGTGTGATGTTTCTGTATTCATCAACCCATAATTTCTTACCGCTCTGTTTCTGCTTACATCATTGTAGAAGCAGTATGCACAATGCATATTGCACATGCTGCTTGCAGGTTTTATCAGGAAAACTCTGTTCATTGAGTCAATGGTCCATATGGCCTTCCCGGAATGAGCCTTTTCCCATCTGTGAATCCTTCGCTTCTTCCGGAAAGTTCTTTTATCAGATATTCCCTCAGCTTATCGATTCTTTTCCTGCAGGAATCGGATCCGATAAGATCCGTAAGTTCATGAGGATCCTTTCTGAGATTGAAATACTGTTCTTCACCGCTTTCTGAGAACCAGATGAACTTA
>CASEGX010000048.1 GCA_949287505.1 uncultured Spirochaetales bacterium
GACGGACAGGAAGTGAATCTGAATCGATATAAAGTCTGACCATACTCGGACTTTATCATAGAAAAAGAGTGTTCGTCATTCAGCCTTTTTATGGAAAATACAAGCTCTATCGCATACAATAAGCAATGAGGAGGTTATCCGATGGATATTTCACTGCTTCAGAAAGCACGTTATGAATACAAGCCCAAGCTGCCGAAGATGCTGAGAGTGGGAGTAAAGGGCATAGCCGTTCAGGAAGGAGACAGGACGGAGGCTGCATCCGACAAGGAGAAAATCGCTGCGCTTTTCCCAAATACATACGGAATGAACGAAGTTTACTTCGTTGATGGAGAAAGCACTGCAGAGAAAAAGAAACATGTTATCGGAGTCATTCTCTCCGGCGGACAGGCTCCTGGTGGACATAATGTCATTGCAGGACTTTATGATGCGATGAAAGAAGATAACCCGGAAAGCATACTCCTTGGATTCAAAGGCGGCCCATCAGGTCTCATTGATGACAACTACATAACCCTCACCGGCGAGACAATCGACAAATACCGCAACACAGGCGGCTTTGATATGATCGGATCCGGACGCACGAAGCTCGAGAAGGAAGAGCAATTCAGGGTCGTTGCAGAGGTTGCCAAGAAGCATGGTATGGATGCGATTGTCATCATAGGTGGAGATGACTCCAACACCAATGCCGCTGTTCTCGCAGAGTATTTCAAAGCGAATGATGTACCTGTACAGGTAATCGGATGCCCGAAGACAATCGACGGAGACCTCAAGAATGATGACATTGAAGTATCCTTCGGTTTCGATACAGCAACAAAGACCTATTCCGAGCTCATCGGGAATATCGCAAGAGATGCGAACAGCGCAAAGAAATACTGGCACTTCATAAAGCTCATGGGACGTTCGGCTTCCCATATAGCACTTGAGTGTGCACTGGAAACACATCCGAACGTATGTCTCATCTCTGAAGAAGTCGAAGCTAAGGGACTGGGACTCAATGCCATTGCGGATTACATTGCAGACAGCGTCATGGCACGGTCAACGCTCGGATACAACTTCGGCATTGTCATTGTTCCTGAAGGTCTTATCGAATTCGTTCCTGAAGTCAAAAAGCTACTTGAGGAAATCAATGAGACACTGGCCAAGCATGGAGAGAGATTCACAAAGCTCCCGACATGGGATGAGAAACTCGGATTCCTCACTGCGGCCCTGTCCGTTGAATCCATGAAGGTATTCAACCTTCTCCCTCTCGACATTCAGGAACAGCTTCTGATGGACCGTGATCCGCATGGCAACGTGCAGGTATCAAGAATCGAGACTGAAAAGCTCCTTTCCAACATCGTCCGCAACAGGCTCAACAAGAGAAAGCAGGAAGGAAAATACAGCGGAAAATTCAGTCCTCTTCATCATTTCTTCGGATATGAAGGACGCGCTGCATTCCCGTCCAATTTCGACTCTGACTACTGCTACTCTCTCGGATTCACTGCATACCTTCTCATAAGCTATGGCTATACAGGATACCTTTCATCTGTAAGAGGACTTGCCAATGGCACCGAGGAGTGGAAAGCCGGAGGAATGCCGATTACGAAGATGATGGATATAGAACGCCGTGGAGGTGAAGACAAGCCGGTTATCAAGAAGGCACTTGTAGATCTCAATGGTGGACCGTTCAAGTATTTCGAGAAGCACAGGGATACCTGGGCAAGAGAGACATGCTATACATATCCTGGCCCAATCCAGTATTTCGGACCAGCAGAACTTGCAGACAGAGCCACACTGACACTGGAACTGGAAAAGAAATAGGAAAAAGAGAAGAGCGTGCGAGAAATCCACGCTCTTTTCTATTTCGTAATGAAAGGCCGACACCTCCTCCAAGAAGAAAACGGCCTCATGAATCAATTTGCATCAGTCATTGACAAGATGCACATCCATCTGATTGTACGGCATGTCTATTCCATTCGCCCTCAGCGTCTTGAGTATATCTGCATTGAAACGCCAGTAGACATTCCAGTAGTCAGATGGTGATACCCATGGACGCACGTATATTGCAATTGAGGAATCATTATATGATCCGATTTCAATTACAGGAGCAGGATCCTTAAGTACCTCCGGATATGTACTGATAAGATCCTTTATAACAGCCTTTGTCTTCTCCGTATCATCAGAGTATCTTACCGTTACTGTCATATCCAGCCTTCTCTTGTCGATATATGAATAATTAACAATCGTATTACCCCAGACATTCTTGTTGTTCATCGTAATCTTCTTGTTATCGGCAGAAGAAAGCGTAACGCACATGAGGTCCATGGATTGGACGCTTCCGGAGATATCTCCGATATCAACCCAGTCTCCGACACGGAATGGAGAATTTATCGCAATCATAATTCCACTGAAAAGACTGCTGATTGATTCCTGGAGAGCAAAGCCTAAGACAACACCAGTTATTCCAAGACCTGCAAGTACCGGAGTAAGGTCTATGCCGAATATTCCCAGGACAGCGACTATGGCGATAATCCATATGATGGCAGCACACAGCTTCCAGACAAGCTGTGCCATTATGAGAGTGAATTTCTTGCTCCGCCCTGCCAGCTTCCTGAAAAAACGTTTTACAAAAGCAACAAGGACTTTTGCAATAATCAGTATGATGGCAGCAATAGCTATTGTCGTGACAATCTTGGGAATATGAAATCCACTGGAAAGTCCATTGGAAATATCCTCCACAACTTTTGCAATATCAGGATCTTCTGCAACCGCAGCAGCTTCTAATAACAACATGAATCAAGCTCCTAAATATAACTATTGTACAACAAATAATCCTTCCTTTCAGTCAATTAAATATGGTAATGACCGAAAACTATCACAGAAAATATTCGTAAGTATCACTTATGATGTATTTTATTCGTTATTTTGGAATGAAATAAGATGATTACATGTTTTTCTGCCGGAATGCACGGACAAATCGGCAATATCAATGTTATATTCAGAGTATGAATGTTGAAATGAATGATTTCCAGAAAATGGTCGTTCTTATCGATGCGGATAACACCCAGCTGACGAAACTGGAAGGAATACTGCAAGAGGTATCAACATATGGCCGCATTGTCGTAAGAAAAGCCTATGGAAACTGGAAAAAGAGAACACTCGCAAAATGGGAAGATGAGATAAAGAGACTAGCAATAAAAGCTGAACAGCAATTCGATTATGTGGCTGGTAAGAATACTTCGGATATCGCAATAGTAATCGATGCAATGGATCTGCTGCACAATGGTATGTACGATGCCTTCGTGCTTGTCTCATCAGATAGTGATTTCACCCCTCTTGCTGTACGCTTGAAGGAATCTGGAATATATGTAATCGGTGTCGGTGAGAAAAAAACACCTGAAGCATTCTGCTCTGCATGTGACAATTTCATATACCTTGAGAATATCGACACTCCAGTACAGGCAAAGAAGAACAGCAACGATACGAAAAAAGCCAAGAACAGCAGGAAAAACGATAAGAAGGCAGATGATGAACAGATAACGCTTCACATCGGTTTTGCATACCCTGATATAGAAGAGATACACAATCTTCTCGGTATTGCATATGAGAAATTCCAGGATGATGACGGATACACTCCCCTCACCCTTGCCGGCAATTACATCAAGAGAGTGAAACCGGAATTCAACACAAAGAATTATGGTTATTCAAAACTCTCTGATCTGATCAAGGCTTTCCCGGAACTCTATGAAATGAAACGCTATACATCCGGAAGCTCCTCAATGATTGTTTACCGCTGCAGATGATGAAAACAGAGAGAATGGCTTTACCGCTGTTCTCTCTGATTCAGTCCAAGTCGATTTGAAGAAACAAAACCAAGATAACTGCAAAGCATTTTCTGAAGAAAAATCGCAGAATTATCTGAAGTATTAAACCAAGATAAAACAATCTGAATTCGGTATCATATTCATTTTGAAAAAATAATCGGATTATGCTCTTAGGACCAACAAAAGAGTCGTTGAGAGATACTTTGTAAAGCGGTGTGCACGTCTAGCATGTGGATTCAAGCAAGCCAACTCTCAAAAAAGTCTCTGCATTCTTTATGGGATGATGATTCTGAAAATGAATAATCATCAGGAGTTGCAGGATATATAATCAGCTGATTCAGACAAAACTGCTTGAAACGAGAAGAGCTAAATCACCGGTCAGGTTCAACGTGGCCAGATTTTCCGTTTCGTGCACTTTTATCAGGCAGACAGGCTTTTTACAAATAAAATCGTATTAATAAATAATTATTATATCGTAATTATATGTTTATATATTTATATAACATGTTTTTATATTGTTATTATTGATAAATATTCAATTTCCAAATATAAACAAACTTATTTTCAATTATATATCTGTTTTATTGAGTATTCTTATAGCATTATAATCACTGACATTAATCATTCTTGTTAATGAATGCTATCAAAGAAAACAAAAATATAACGGAAATTCACTGGTTGGATTTATAACTCGTATTGTTTATTCAAAAAAACAAGTGCTTCCTGTTTTTTAGGAAAACACTTGCTTTCGAATGAAAACGTCCTTTCAAGCCTTTGTATAAAGTGCCTGGCTTGAAACTCCTGGAATACGGCCAAGTTTTCCAGAAAGTGCAGAGATGATATCTGAAGAAGCATCAATGATGACACTGATGATGCTGAGATTTCTCTCCCTGTACGGAAGGCCCATTCTTCCGATTATATACTGACTGTACTGATGCAGAAGGCTGTTCACCTCTTCTGCTCTGCTCTTATCCTCTACGATGATTCCAATTACCGCCACGCGGTTTTCCTGTGTGTTTTCCATGCTTTCATACTACTTCTTTTTCGCATTTACAGCTATCACTACAGAACTCTTTTTCCCTTGAGGAACTTCGCTTTGACAGGCTTATCCGCATGTCGGTATGCATAATACTCAAGACGCTTTTCCGCTGAGAGTTCCGGGCGGAGTACCGTTGATTCAGTGTCGTCAAGAACAACAACGTCAGCATCATAGCCTTTTTCAAATGAGCCGGTTTTCCCGAAGAAGGATCCACCACCTTTTGATGCAAGGTAGAACGCTTCAGAGAATTTCAACGGACTTCCGCTCTTCTCATCAAAGCGCCATCTGAGCTTACTTACACCGACAGCATCCTCGATTATCCTGAACATGGAAATCGTTGATCCTCCAGCCACGTCTGTTGCAAGCCCTATATTGCACCCTGCCTCAAGATAACGTCTTATCGGGGCAATTCCTGATGAAAGGTTCATGTTTGAGGATGGAGAGTGAGCTATATATGTGCCAGTGGAGGCAAGAAGGTCAATCTCTGCACTGTCAAGCCAGACGGAGTGAGCCATAATACTCTCTTCTCCAAGCATACCAAAATGTCTGTAAACATCTGCGTAATTCCTGGACCATGGACAAAGCTCCTTCACCCAGTCAATTTCTGAGAGATTCTCATCAAGATGGGACTGGACCGGGAGATTGTATTTCTTCCTGATTGAAGAGAGTGCCTCCATGAGGCCATCAGAACAGGAAGGGACAAAGCGTGGAGTTATTATCGGCTTGATCTCTGCAAAGGAATTGCATTCATTTATAAACCTCTCCGTCTCTTTCACAGAAACCGATGTGTCTTCTGTCAGATAATCAGGAGAGTTACGGTCCATATTGACCTTGCCGGCAAATCCTGAGAGACCTGCATTCTCGAGTTTCTTCATAAGAAGAAGCACAGTATCTGTATGGATCGTTCCGAAAACAGAAACTCTTGTTGTGGGGCTTGTCCTGAGAGCATCGGCAAAGGCAGAATAAGCTTTCTCAGCATATTCCATGTTCCCATACTTTCCTTCTTCAGGGAATGTGTGGTTATTAAGCCAGTCGAGAAGCTCCTCATCCATATAGAGGCCCATGAATGCATATTGCGGCGCATGAAGATGAAGATCAGAAAGACCGGGAATCACAAGGGCGCCGTCAGTTTCTATTGTCTCATATCCAGGATTTTCCGAAGAAACGGACTCTATCTTCCCGTCCTTTATATTAAGATAACCGTTCTCTATGCTCCTGAATGAATCCTTGGTCTCAGTCCAGACAATATCGCCATGAATCGAGAATGCTGCCATATAACCCTCCATGGATGTAGCTGGGTTTTTTACGGCAACCTGTAGAGACACCTCTCCTTATCAGAGGTTTATACATCCATAGAGTATTTTAGCATGAAAAAGGAAGAATGCAAAAACATGATTCTTCCTTTCTCTGCCATGAAATCTGACAATATCACATCAGCTGATTAATAAGTTCCATGAGAAGAAAATAATCTACTGCAGTTCCATCAATACGGGCTGTTGTCGATGTCGGTGTCTCCGCATTCATGTTTCCACTGGCACTCACATAAACGCTATGTGTCTCTCCACCGTAAATGCCTTCAAGCTCCATTGTAAGCGTCCTGGTTGTTCCTGAGATAGACTCTTCCTGATAACCCTTTGTAAGTCCTTCTCCGTTAATCAGCAGCACTTCCCGCAGTTCGATCCCATAGCTCGACTCGCCATAGTGCGTGATGATGTTCCTGTCCTGCTGTGCTTTCTGCCACATGTCATCAAGGGTAATATACACCTCTGCATGTGCCTCTGTTGGCGGAATGACACTCTCGCCTGAACACGATACGAAAACCGATACTGCTATCAGAGCAACTGTAAAAAGAGTAAGGATCCTCTTCATTTTATCCCCCTGTTCATTTTATATCGACAAAATAAGCTATTTTTTTTTGTTGTAAATATTTATACATGATTTTTACGCATATTTTATGAAAAAGCATGATATGACCTACACGCAAAACACATATTTGCACACAAGCGTTCAATTGACAGGTTTTTCATCTATGGGCTAGCATCAGGGTGTGAATTATGACAATCCAAGAGTAATCAAGACAAGAAGATATCTCAGAGAAGCCCTGATAGAACTTCTGAAGACGACGCCTTTCGAGAATATAACTATAAAAGCAATCTGCCAGAAAGCGTCTGTGAACAGAAGCACCTTCTATGCCTATTACTCCTGTCCTCGGGACCTGATTGAAGAGATCGAGAATGACATACTCTCACAGCTTCCGGATTACGACCCTGAAGCTCATAAGCCATTCATAGACTCAATCATTCCTTTCATGCAGTATATCAAGGACAATGGGGATGCATTCCGCATCCTCCTCTCTTCCTCTGCAGATACGACATTCGGAGAGCATATCGTCTCTGCCGTGATGGATAAATATGATGAATTCACGACTTTCTCCGATGAAGACGAGAATGAGATGCGCTTCATTTTCCTCGTCAATGGAGTTGTAGGTGTTGTGAGGGAATGGATCACAGGCGGTTTCAAGCTCAGCATTGACAAGATATCCAGGCTGATAGTAGACATGGCATTCCGCTCCGTGGGTCTCAACCCATCAAATGCATACAGAAGAATTCTTTAAAGGGATGTCTTCATCATCGTTTCCTGCCAGTCTTTTCCTGAGCTGTTCTTCTTCTCTTTGGAAAAACCGGATCGTATCACGGCCACAGTATTTGACCACTTCACGGTCTGTGATGGAAATGCTGAAACAAACTCGCTCTCTGTAAGCCCTGAAATGCTATAGCTCTGGGCATAGAAACCCTTCAAAGCTGCATCGGTGAGCGTCCTCTCCTCTCTTTCCTCGACATATTCAATATCAGCAAGAGGAAAGATGTTCCTGACCCTTGTCTCAAGCTCATTCTTATTCCAGGATGTAAGGGGATTATCGGAGGAATAGATTGTCTTTTCAGCTTCTCTGAGTTTCTCACGGCTTTTTTCATCAGCATAATCTGAGAGACGGGAAGAAAGTACAGGTATGGATTCAAGAAGCGCCAGTTTGCCATCATCCTCAAGCCTTTCTCTGATCAAAGAGAGAATCTCGCTGTCCTTCTCAAGCCGTGAAAGGACATTACGGCCTGAAACAATGGAGAACTCAAGCCCTTCCTCCAGAGCGGAGAATACACTCTTCGGATCCGAAACAATGACAAGAGGGCGGAGAAGCTTATCGAGCTCCGATGAGAAATGCTCGATTATTTCCTTCTGCTCACTGGTCTTAACTGAAGCAACGCTCAATCCTTCAGGGTTTCTCTTCATCAATGGCCAGAGCAGGAGTCCATGGGAAGCATTAAGAACGAGTACATTGGCATACCGAGGGATATCAATACCGGCATAGAGCTTTCGGACAAGAGAAAGAAGGCTCTCAGAACGTCCTGAAAGCGCTCTCTCCACCCACTTGTCCCTTGCCTTGTCTCCTGGAGAGAAAGTAAGGTTCTCCTTATACAGATCCTCCGTCACAGCCTCAAGCTGTGCTTCACGGCGCAGCATGACCTCATCCCGTATCGTGCTTTCATATCCTATGTTGCCAGGCTTGTAATAAATCTTTCCCTGCAGTCCTGTCGGAAGATACTGCTGAGCGACCCAGTGATCGCGATAGGAATGAGGATACATATACCCTTCTCCATGTCCGAATCCCTTGCTGTCCCTGCTCGGATCGCGAAGATGGTTAGGAACTTCCTCAGCCTTTTCCTTCTCAACATCGGCAAGCGCATCGAAAAAGCCCAAAGCGCTGTTGCTTTTAGGCGCAGTTGAAAGATAGATTGCGCTGTGAGCCAGATGAAAGCGTCCTTCTGGCAATCCTATCCTGTCAAAAGCTGATGCATCCGCTTCAACGACAGCAACTGCATACGGATCTGCCATTCCCACATCCTCAGCTGCCAGAATTTCCATACGGCGGAAAATGAAGCGGGGATCCTCTCCCGCGGCAACCATACGTGCGAGCCAGTACAGAGCAGCATCAGGATCAGAGCCTCGGAGAGACTTGATAAATGCTGATATTACATCAAAATGATAATCCCCTTCCTTATCATAGAGAACAGCCTTGCGCTGTATGGACTCTTCTGCCGTCTCCTTTGATATGTAGATATCACTTCCATCCGGGGGCGGAAATGAGTCAGGGGTAGTCTCTACCGCAAGCTCCAGTGCATTGAGAAGGGAGCGAGCATCCCCGTTTGCAACAGAAACAAGATGCTCCAGCGCACCTTCTTCAAAGCTGACATGGAATCTTCCATATCCCCGTTCCCTGTCATTTATTGCCTGCATGGCAATGCTCATGAGGTTTTCATCTGTAAGCTTTTTCAGCTGAAACACACGAGAGCGGGAGACAAGAGCCGCATTGACTTCGAAATACGGGTTTTCAGTCGTTGCTCCAATGAGTATGAATGTGCCATTCTCCACCCATGGAAGCAAGGCATCCTGCTGACTTTTATTCCATCTGTGCACCTCATCGATGAAGAGAATCGTACGCATTCCATACATTTCCCTCCTCGACTTGGCCTCATCTATCTCGCTTCTCAGCTCCTTAACACCGGAGAGAACCGCATTAAGCGTTGAGAAATGGCTTTTTGTCGTGTTGGCGATGACACGGGCAAGCGTTGTCTTCCCAGTTCCGGGAGGACCATAGAAAATGACGGATGAAAGCTGGTCCGCCTGTATTGCACGCCGTAGCAACCTGCCCTTTCCAAGTATATGTTCCTGCCCGATGTACTCATCCAACGTACGCGGCCTCATCCTCGCAGCAAGAGGTTCTTCATTTGTATCAAGCGAAGCTTCAAAAAGATTCAAAGTGTACCCTCCCAGAATACTGCATAAGGAGAATCAGGACTGTCAGGAATGCGGCTTTTGAGTTCCCTCTCACTCTCTCCCAGCCGTGTGAACAGAACATCGATTATGACAAACGCTATCTGGTCCTGTGACAGAGGCTGTGGAACAGGAACCTCTATATCGCTACCGACAGATAGAAGATTGACATATGAGTCATGGATTGCATTGAAAACCCCTGATGATTCAGAAAAGGCTTCCCTGCTCTCTGCATCGTGCTGTTGAACACCATTCAGCAGATAGGAATAGATGCTGACAGCCAGAAGCTCCTGAAGTCTGTCTGTCATACCTTCTGTGTCATTCACCATGCTCTCGATATCTCCGCCACTGATCGCACTCTCAGCCTCCTCTCCGACCAGTGAATAACACGACGATAATAGCGGAGAGAAGATTTCAGAAAGCTTCGAGGTATAACCGTCCTCAAGCATTGAGTAGATCGGTGAATAAGATTCATATACAGTATACGAATGTGGCAGCATGGCAGAAAATGACTCAGGCTCAATATCTCCACGCGCTGCTGAAAGCTCAATCATATCGCTTATAAGGATTTCAAGCGCATCCCTTCTTTCCTCATCCGTATAATGCTCCCCGCCATCTTTTGATACACAGGAGAGAAAAAGACAAAGGACAAGAAAGATAATGAGAAAGCTTTTCTTCATGGCTGTATTCTACACTCAGAGAAGAGTACATTCAATCGTGATTGAGGAAGACATGTTCTCTTCAGGCATAGCATTATAGAGGAATATATGCTGTAAACAATGATAAAATGGATACTAAATTAACATATAAATTGTATAAAAATAATACGGAGACTATATCAATACAATCTCCGTATCATATGCATCAGATGTAATTACCGTTTCAGTTCAGTTCTGCCTTCCAGAGTCCATGGAGGTTGCAGTATGCATAAACAGCTATGGCGTCGCCATTGTTGCAGAAAACCTCTTCCGGCTTATCTCCGGCTTTAAGATACTTGATCTTCACACCCTGCTTCGTCTCCACAGCAATCCATTCGATAAGGTGCTCCTCTGTCATAGGATGAGCAACAGACCCAACCTTTACATCAATCTCCTTATCCTTAACCTCTACAACAGGAATATGCTTCTCTGTAGCAGCTTCAGTAGTATTGGCTGTAAGCTCTGTCATTGCATGACCACAGCAGGAAGGAGTACAACCACCCTTCTTGACGAGCATTACGATCTCTCCGCAATCGGAGCACTTATAAAATGAAAGTCCCATAATATTCTCCTTATCTACTAGAAAGTTACCAGCAATATGCCACATAGGCAAGGCTATCTCGAGACAGTTCCATGACCGCCGCTTCTCATAAGAGCAAGGACATCCGAACGCGTGACATAGTTCACATCCTGCATGATCGAGTGGCAGAGGCAGGAGGCGGCTGTAGCGAAATCTATGACAGTCTGCTTGTCTTTCCCGAGCTCAGGATCCGTAAGGGCATAAAGCACGCCGGCAGCAAAGCTGTCTCCGGCACCGATCCTGTCGACAATTGCAGTGATCTCATAGGGAACATACTGTCCGTCGACACAAGGAGACACATACTGCATTCCGTCAGCCAGATCGTACATCGCCGCACCCCATTTGTTGTAAGTAGCGCTTATTGATTGCCTCATTGTCGTCAGAAGAAGTCCCACTGACGGGAATTTCCGGCTTATCGCTTCCGCAACATATGGCTGCTCATCGAGACGCGAATACGAGGACGGACAGTCAACGGTGACACCAAGAAGGGTTTCCGCATCTATTCTGGCTGCAAAGAGGATATCCACATACTCCATCATCTCGCTGATGACTCTTCCTGCAAGCTTCTCCTTAGGTGTTCCAGGTTCCCAGTTCCACAGCTTGGAGCGGAAATTGCAATCAAAGGAAATCCTGAGTCCATGCTCCTTTGCCTTCTTCATGCACAATAGCTGTGCTTTCGCCGCCTTTTCAGAAACTGCAGGAGTAATGCCGGAGACATGGAGTATTGAAGCTCCCTGGAATACCGCATCCCAGTCATACTCCCAGCCCTCCGTGGAAGAGAACGTGGAACCCTCCCTGTCATAGATTACTTTGCTCGGTCTCTGGTCAGCTCCGGTCTGCACGAAATAAATACCGAGTCTTCCGCTTTCCTTTTTAAGAATATAAGAGGAATCAACACCGAGATTACGGAGATTGCCAAGGCATGCCTCGGAGATATCGTTATCAGGCAAAGCGGTTATGTACCGCGCCTCTCCTCCCAGAAGAGAAATCGAAGCCGCAACATTCGCCTCTGCTCCTGCAAAGCATAGCGTTACATGCCCCGGAAGTGATTGACGGAGGGTGTAATACCCCTCTGTGGAAATACGTGCCATTATCTCGCCAAAAGAAACAATTACAGACATTTTCCTACCTCAGGGGCAAGTATACTCAAAAGAGAGTTTCTCTCAATAGTGTGGAAGAAGCTCGAAAGCGACACGGTCCGTGCCGTCATCACAGACGATGATACCGCATCTTCTGAATCCTTCCCTGCTAAGAGCGCGCTGCATAGGTGCGTTGTCAGCATGTGTATCGATGCGGATATGCCCGGATATCCCGGAAGCAAATGAGACAATCTCATGCATCACGCCTTTTCTTCGCCCTGAAGATGCGGCTCTATGAATGACGACATATGGAGAATCATCGAGCCATGCGCCATCCCTGATGACAGCGTATGTAGGATCTGGACCTGGAAGAAGCATGAAGACACCGTAAAGGCCGAAGTCATCCTCAAGCACATACAGCCTTCCGTTTTCAATATCGTACTCAATGAGCGGCCGGCTTGGATAACCATTCTTCCACTGCGTCTTATTGCCGTTCTGGCGCATGAATGCACGGGCCTTGTCATATATATCCATGATGCTGTCAAGTTCCCGTTCTTCTGCTTTTCGTATCATACACAGATGCTAGCATCTGAGAGCGACAAGCTCAACAGGAACCTTTTGAGCTGTTTTCATGAAAGGATACAAAATCAGATGAATGCTACAGTATCTGCCATATTTTACCATCAAATAATTTGCATAAATGATGAAAATCAATGCAAAAGCTTGCATATTTAGGCAATAGAATGATAAAGTCAAGCAATACTATCTAAAAGGGAGAGTAATATGAAGAAACTCTTAACAGCTCTTATGGTGCTCGTGGTGCTTTCTTCTGCTGTATTCGCAGATGCACCATTCCATATTGGCGTCGTTACCGGAACTGTTTCACAGTCTGAGGATGACCTTCGCGGTGCTGAAGCTCTCATTGCTGAGTATGGCGCTGTCTCCGACGGTGGTTACATCCAGCATATGACTTACCCTGACAACTTCATGGAAGAGCAGGAGACAACGATTTCCGTTATCGCAGGTCTTGCTGACGATCCTCTCATGAAGGCTGTCATCGTAAACCAGGCTGTACCTGGAACAGCTGAGGCTTTCCGCCAGATCAAGGCTGTCAGACCAGACATCCTCTGCTTCGCAGGTGAAGCTCACGAAGAGCCGTACCTCATCTCCGGTGCTGCAGACCTCGTAACATCTAACGACTTCGTTGCACGTGGATACCTCATGATCAACGCTGCACACGAACTTGGCTGCGACACATTCGTACACATCTCCTTCCCACGCCACCTCGCTATGGAGAAGATGCAGAGAAGAAGAGCAATCATGATCCAGACATGTAACGAGCTTGGAATGACATTCGTTGACGTATCTGCTCCAGACCCGACATCCGACGTAGGTATCGCAGGTGCTCAGCAGTACATCCTCGAGCAGACTCCAGCATGGATCGAGAGATATGGTGAGAACACAGCATTCTTCTGTACAAATGACGCACATACAGAGCCTCTTCTCAGACAGCTCATGCAGTATGGCGGATACTTTGTAGAAGCTGACCTCCCATCACCACTCATGGGATATCCTGGAGCTCTTGGAATCGACCTCTCTGCAGAAGCTGGCGACTTCCCTGCAATCCTTGCAAAGGTTGAGGCAGCTGTCGTTGAGCAGGGCGGTGCTGGACGCTTCGGAACATGGGCATACAGCTACGGCTATACAACAACAGCAGGTCTCGGACGCCTTGCTATCGAAGCTGTTGAAGCAGAGATGAACGGCGAAGACTATGACTACACATCAATCCGCAACATCAGAAGGGCTTTCCAGGCTTACACACCAGGTGCAAACTGGAACGGATCTTACTATGTTGACGCTAACTCCGGTGTCTCAAGTGACAATTTCGTCCTCGTATACCAGGATACATACATCATGGGCGACCCAGGCTACTACATGGGCAACACTGATGTTGAAGTACCTGAGTGGTGCTTCTACATGACAGGAAAGGAGTTCAACTAATACTTCAATCCTCGGAGAAAGGGGAGGCTTCCTCCCCTTTCTTCTATGAAAATAAGGGGTAATAATGAGTGAAATGACAAAGCCCTTGCTTGAAATGCAGAACGTAAGCAAGGAGTACAATGGGAACCCCGTACTGAAAGATGTCAGTTTCACGCTGAAAGAAGGAGAAGTACTAGGCCTAGTCGGTGAAAACGGCGCAGGAAAGAGTACTTTGATGAATATTCTCTTCGGCATGGACGTCATACAGCAGACGGGAGGCTATGGGGGAAAGGTCCTCATAGATGGAAAAGAAGTCAAATTTGCATCACCGCTGGATGCACTCAAGGCCGGAATCGGCATGGTACATCAGGAATTCTCACTGCTCCCCGGATTCACCGCAGCTGAGAACATACTTCTGAATAGAGAACCAGAGAATAAGAGCGTCCTCTCACTTGTATTCGGCAAGAGGGCAAATACAATAGATAGAAAAACACTCCAGAAAAAGGCAATCGACGCTATCACAAAACTCGGAGTGAGTCTTGACCCGGACATGCTCGTTTCAGAAATGCCTGTAGGTCATAAGCAGTTCACGGAAATATCCAGAGAAATCTCAAAGAGCTCAATAAGGCTTCTTGTTCTTGATGAACCTACTGCTGTTCTCTCGGAAAAGGAAGCTGAAATGCTCCTTAAGGCAATCAAGAATCTCTCTGCTCAGGGCATTGCCGTGATCTTCATCACACACCGTCTGCAGGAAATCATAGATGTCTGCAACAAGGTTGTGGTAATGAGGGATGGAAGGATCATCAACGAGCTTGATGCTGCAAAGACATCAATTGAGGAGATGGCAAGACTGATGGTCGGCCGTGAAGTCGGAAATGCGAATGTCCGCACCGATGAAATCAGACCACTGTCAGACAAGATAGTCCTCTCTGTAAAGAATCTCTGGGTTGATATGCCCGGTGAGGTTGTCAAGAATGTCAACCTCGAGGTTCATCAGGGAGAGTTCCTTGGAATCGGAGGACTTGCAGGACAGGGTAAGATCGGTATTCCAAACGGAATCATGGGACTCTACCCTGCTGGCGGCGATGTGAAGCTCAATGGCAGTCCGATAGAGCTCAACAATCCAAGAGCTTGTCTTGATTCATCTCTTGCATTCGTATCCGAAGACAGAAGAGGCGTAGGTCTTCTTCTTGATGAATCACTTGAATGGAATGTCGCATTCCCTGCAATGCAGATCCAGAACAAGTTCCTCAAGCAGTATCTTGGCGGTCTTATCAAATGGAGAGATCAGAGTGCAATCGAGGAGATAACGAAGAAATACATCAACCAGCTCCAGATCAAGTGCACATCATCAAAGCAGAAAGCAAAGGAGCTTTCAGGTGGAAACCAGCAGAAGATATGTCTCGCGAAGTCCTTTGCACTCCAGCCAAAGCTTCTCTTCGTCTCCGAGCCGACAAGAGGTATTGATATCGGAGCAAAGGCACTGGTGCTTCAGGCACTGCGGGAATACAACAGAAAGAACGGTGTAACGATTGTCATGATCTCTTCAGAGCTTGAGGAGCTGAGACAGTGCTGTGACCGTATTGCCATCGTCACAGATGGTTCTGTTTCCGGAATCCTTCCGGCAACGGCACCGAGCGAGGAATTCGGTATCCTCATGGTCGGCAAAACAGGCAAGGAGGCTAAGTGATGGAGAAAATCAAGGCATTTCTCAAATCGTTCGGTCTGCCAAGACTGATCATCGCAGGATTTCTTCTTCTGCTTTTCATAATCGCACCGTTTGTAGGAATTGGAATCGGAAACTCCATAACCGACACTCTCGCCCGCTTCGGAATGAACTCGATCATGGTTCTTGCCATGGTCCCGATGATCCACTCCGGCTGTGGCCTCAACTTCGGTCTGCCTCTCGGAATCATCTCCGGTCTTCTTGGTGCAACCCTTTCCATCCAGACAGGTGTTACAGGACCGCTGTCATTCCTTCTGGCCATAATCTACTCCACTCCGTTTGCAATCATCTTCGGCTGGGGATATGGTAAGCTTCTGAACAGAGTCAAAGGCAGCGAGATGATGATCGCAACATACGTAGGTTTCTCATCCGTTGCATTCATGTCCATCATGTGGCTTGTGCTCCCATACACTTCACCGACGATGGTCTGGGGATACTCCGGAAGCGGACTCAGAACGACAATCTCGACAGATGGATTCTATTCCCATGTCCTCAAGGATTTCCTCCAGCTGAACATCGGAAGCATCTCCATCTCATTCGGAGAGATTCTCTTCTTTGCAATCTTTGCTTTCATCATCTGGGCATTCCTTCACACAAAGACAGGAACAGCAATGACTGCTGTCGGATCAAATCCTGTGTTTGCAAGGGCTTCTGGAATCAACATTGACAAGCAGAGAACGCTTTCTGTCATCATGTCCACATGGCTTGGCGCACTCGGAATCCTCTGCTACCAGCAGGGATATGGATTCATCCAGCTGTATCAGGGACCGATGTACATGGCTATGCCGGCTGTATCTGCAATCCTCATCGGTGGTGCTTCAGTGAACAAAGCTTCAATCGTGAACGTCATCATCGGTACAATACTCTATCAGGGAATCGTTACAATGACCCCGTCAGTAATGAACAACCTGATTCACACTGATATGTCCGAGGTTCTCAGAATCATCGTCTCCAACGGTATGATTCTCTACGCTCTGACAAGAAAATCGGGGGCATCAAGATGAAAAAGACAGTAACATCAAAAGACGTCAGGAAGTTCCTGGCAAACAACATCGTTCCTATCATATTCATCGTGATCTGTATCATATGTGTTCCTATCGCAGGCTACTCCGGACAGTACCTTGTCAGCCAGATCATCACGAGAATCATGCGTAACAGCTTCCTGGTTCTCTCCCTTCTCATTCCTATCATGGCTGGTATGGGTCTTAACTTCGGTATGACGCTTGGCGCCATGGCCGGACAGATCGGAATCATATTCATCACAGCATGGAATGTCGTAGGCATTCCGGGACTTCTTCTTGCAGCAATCATAGCAACACCTATCGCCATCCTTCTTGGCTGGTTCTGCGGTAAAATGCTCAACATGGCAAGAGGCCGTGAGATGATCACAAGCTACATGATCTCATTCTTCATGAATGGTGTTTATCAGCTGATTGTCCTCTATGGTATGGGTCCTGTAATTCCTATCAGCTCCGATCAGGTACTTCTTCCGCGCGGTTATGGTGTCAGGAACACAATCGACCTCATCAATGTCCGCCAGTCGGTTGATTCCTTCTGGCAGATCACAATCGGTGGCGTCAACATCCCTATTCTGACAATCATCCTCATCGCCCTCCTCTGTCTCGTAATCGTATGGTTCCGCAAGACAAAGCTTGGACAGGACATGAGAGCTGTCGGCCAGGATATGGAAGTCGCAAGAGAAGCCGGTATCAAGGTTGAGAGGACAAGAATCCTTGCTATCGTGATCTCCACTGTATTTGCAGCTTACGGAATGATTCTCTACCTTTCGAACATGGGAACACTCAACACATACAACTCCCATTCTCAGATCGGTATGTTCAGTATCGCAGCCCTTCTCGTAGGTGGTGCTTCGGTATCCAAGGCTTCAATCAAGAACGTATTCCTTGGAATCATCCTTTTCCACCTGATGTTCATTCTTACCCCACAGGCAGGAAGAGAGCTCATGGGACAGGCACAGATCGGAGAATACTTCCGTGTATTCGTATCCTACGGAGTTATCACACTCGCACTTGTTCTCTATGAAATCAGGACAAGACGTGAGAAAGCAGAATCTGCTAAGCAGCTTGCAGACATGCAGAAGGAAGGAGTAAAGGCATGAGTGAAAAGAAGAATCTGAAGGACTTCTTCAACCTGTCCTTCTTTGTGAGACTGGCAGTTATTGTGGTAATCATCCTTCTCGCTGTATTCCTCTACCACTATGGAATGCAGCACACTGTCTATGTCGATAACAGAACGATTGAGATTGATGGAGAGTCATACAGGGCTCTTGACTGGGCAATGGTATCGGTAGATGGCGGAGAAAGCCAGGAGTATTCACCACGTACAAGACGTGAAGAGACTGTAATGAGGCAGAAGCACACCATCCACGTTGTCTATGAAGATGAGGATTTCAATGAGATTGAATTCGATGCCGAGTTCACTCTTCCTGTGAATGAGAAGCAGATCGTTCTCAGCCTCCCTGCCCTCCTTGCAGGACTGGACCAGAGCCAGTATCTTACAGAGTTCGTACCAATGGCTCAGCAGCTCGGACTCCAGAAAGGAGGCGATGCTGCAGCACAGAGCGCAGAGGACACATCAATCAGCGAAGCTGACATGTTCGGCGATATGACAATGGATTTCTGATCCATAGAATACTTCCAGTGAGGCTCCGAAAGGGGCCTCTTTTCATAGGTAGTGACTTAACCACGCAAAATGGTTATATTACATAAGTTGCATTACGCGCATTTGAATTGTAGAAATATAAGGATGGGTACTAATGATTACCGAGAAGAGCGTTAAGGAGCTTGAAAACTCCCAGGCAGCGCTTACGCTGACATTGGATGCAGCCTCAATCGAGGAGGCATACAGCAAGAGAATCCAGAAGTATGCCAAGGAACTGACAATACCTGGCTTCAGGAAGGGACATGTTCCCACTTCTGTCATCGAAAGGAAATTCGGCGACCAGATCCGCGAGGAAAGCACATTCGACACGATGGAGGAAGCTCTTAAGGAAGCTTATACCTCCCTTGACAAGAAGGACATGCCGCTTGTCTTCTCGACACCCGTTCTGCAGGATGAGGAAAAACTCCTTCCATTCAAGAAAGACAGCGATCTGACATTCACTGTTGTATATGATGTCATGCCACGCTTTGAGCTTCCACAGTACACAGGACTCGAGGTTGAGGTTCCTTCAGTTGAAGTCACAGATGCTGATATCGAGAAGGAAATTGAAAGATACCGCGAGCAGAATGCTGTCGTCCGCACAAAGGACGGAGAAGCAGCTTCTGGCGATGTTGTGACTGTCGACTACGTTGAGCTCGATGCAGATGGAAACGAAGTCGCTTCCACAAAGAGGGATGGTTTCACATTCACACTCGGCTCCGGATACAACTTCTACAAGATTGACAAGGATGTAGAGGGAATGAAGGCTGGCGACGAAAAGACTGTGACAAAGACATATACAGAGGAAGACAATGTCCCTGGATATGCAGGAAAGACTATCACGCTCCGCATCAAGCTCGACACACTCAAGCTTCGTGAGCTTCCTGCTGTAGATGATGATTTTGCACAGGACATCAAGGAAGAGTACAAGACAGTAAGCGATCTTAAGAATGGCATCAGGGAGAAATTCCAGAAGAATGCAGACGATGCAATCAGCCATGAAAAAGAGAATGCAATCCTTGCCAAGCTTGCTTCTTCAGTAGAGTTCCCTATTCCGGAGTCAATGGTAAAGGCAGAGCTCGACAACAGATGGAGAGGATTTGTGCGCCAGATGGGTGTTACAGAAGAACAGCTTGAGAAATTCATGCAGATGCAGGGTTCTACAAAAGAGGCTATCCAGAATGAGTGGAGAGACGAGGCAGTACGCACGATCAAGACACAACTCATCATGGACAAGATCCGCGATACGGAGAACTTCGAGGTCTCAGAGGAAGAGCTCAACGCAGAATGCGAGAAGAGCCTGAAGAATGTTCCGGAGACAGAGAAAGACTCCTACAAGGAAATGATTAAGGACGAGATGCAGTTTGCAAAGGTCGTTCCGTTCCTTCTTGAGAAGAACACATTCAAGGAAGGCGAAAAGAAGACCTATAGCGAATACATGGGTCTCTGAGAGGATTAGATTGAAAGAAAGGATGAATACACTTGTTCCCTATGTTGTAGAACAGTCGGGAACAGGTGAAAGACAGTATGATATCTTCTCCCGTCTGCTCAAGGACAGAATCATCTTTGTGGACGGAGAGATAACGGATGCCACTGCAGATCTTGTAGTGGCTCAGCTCATTTTCCTCGAAAGCGAAAATCCGGAGAAGGAAATCAGTCTGTACATAAACAGTCCGGGAGGAAGCGTCACTGCAGGTCTTGCAATCTACGATACGATGCAGTATGTCCGCCCGCCTGTGCAGACAATCTGCATCGGGCAGGCATGCTCGATGGCAGCTATCCTCCTTGCAGCAGGGGAAAACGGAAAACGCTCCATCCTTCCCAATGCCAGAGTGATGATTCACCAGCCATCAGGAGGTGCTGAGGGACAGGCTTCGGATATAGTCGTATCTTCGAGAGAGCTGCAGAGGATTTATGATGTCACAACAAAGCTTCTTTCCGCACACACAGGAAAAAGCGAAGAGGAAATCAAGAAGGATATCCTCCGTGACTGTTACATGGATGCTGATGCCGCACTCCAGTATGGTATCGTTGATAAGGTAATCAGAAGATAATGGCAAGAAACGCTAAATACTGTTCTTTCTGCGGACGTCCATTTGACGGAACCGTAAGATATGTATCCGGACCTGGTGTGGCAATCTGCGAGGAATGCGTCAAAACCTGCAGCGACATCCTCCGCAAGGGCCCGACAGGAACTTCTTCAGAGCCGGAGCTGATAAAAGACATCCCTACACCTGAGGAACTCAAGGAGTATCTTGACGAGTATGTCATCGGTCAGGATGCGGCCAAGAGGGTTCTCTCCGTTGCTGTATACAACCACTACAAGAGAGTGAAATATGCAAAGGAAATCGAGGACTCGGGTGTTGAAATAGACAAGTCAAACATTCTCATGATCGGTCCGACAGGAACCGGAAAGACACTTCTTGCAAGAACGCTTGCAAAGAAGCTGGATGTTCCATTCGCCATTGCGGATGCGACGACACTCACAGAAGCCGGATATGTCGGAGAGGATGTAGAGAACATCCTTCTCAAGCTGATTGAAGCTGCAGATTACGACATCCCCAGAGCTGAGCATGGCATCATCTTCATCGATGAGATCGATAAGATCTCAAAGAAGGGAGAGAATGTCTCCATAACCCGCGATGTCTCAGGCGAAGGTGTCCAGCAGGCGCTTCTCAAGATCATTGAGGGAACAGTTGCCTCCGTCCCACCTCAGGGAGGAAGAAAGCACCCGAATCAGGAGATGCTTAAGATCAATACAGCAAATATCCTCTTCATCTGCGGTGGTGCATTTGTAGGCCTGGACAAGATCATCGAGAAGAGAGTCTCTGTCTCTGCTATGGGTTTCGGAGCCACGATTGAGAAAAGCGAGGAGAAGAACCTTGAGAGCCTTTACAAGGAACTTCATCCGGATGATCTCATCAAGTTCGGCCTCATTCCTGAATTCATCGGCCGTCTTCCTGTACATGTGACGCTCAACAATCTTACCGAAGCCGATCTCAGGAGAATCATCACAGAGCCGAAGAACTCCATACTCAGACAGTATGAGACATCATTCAAGCTTGACGGTATCAAACTGACCTTCACAGAAGAGGCAATATCAGCAATCGCAGAGAAGGCTTTCAAGGAAAAAACCGGTGCAAGAGGCCTCAGATCGATTGTCGAGAACCTTATGCTCGGAATAAGCTATGAAATCCCTTCAATGCAGGGCGTGAAGGAAGTAATCGTCGACAGGGAGAATGTCGAGAAGAGAACGGAACCGAGGATCATTAAGGAAGATGGCAAGTATATTCCCGCCATGTGACACCAGGCTCATTGAAGCAATAAAGAGCGCAGAGCATGTCGCTGTGATTGCACATCGCAATCCGGACGGCGATGCGCTCTATTCATCACTTGCGATGGACAGGATCCTCCGTACGCTTGGAAAGAAGACGCTTCTTCTCAATGAGGGCCCTTTCCTCCGTGATGACATCAAGCATCTTGAGAATATGTTCAGAAAAGATGCAGATGATTCGTTTCTTCTCTGCAATCCCCTTCTCATCATCCTCGACTGTTCCACCCCGGACAGGCCCGGAGAGATATTCGGGAAACTCAGTAATCTGAAAAGAATCGTAATCGATCATCATTCCTCAGGGCTTCCGTTCACGGAAGAAGGAATGAGTTACATTGTCCCTTCCTCCCCTTCCACCACGATGCTTGTCGACATAATACGGGAAGAACTTGGTGTTCCTCTGGATAAAGAGACTGCCACATATCTCTACAGGGGATTTGCAACAGACACAGGATTTTATCATTTCCTCTCAGCAGAGGCTGCAGCATCCTGTCTTCCTCGCGTTGCCGCATTCACAGCAGCAGGTGTCTCACCATATGAGATATATGATGAAATGCATGATGGAAGGAAACTGGAGGACATAAAGAATACCGCTTCGATAATCCTCAATTCCGAAAGCGTGCTGGACGGAAGGCTCATCATCTGCCATCAGGGCAAAGAGATGACGAATGCTCGTCTCAGCGATGGAGTGTATGCTTCCCTTCTTGAGACAGAGGGCGTGAAGGCCATTGTCCTGATCAAGGAGAAAGAAGAAGCGCTCGAAATCGGCTTCAGATCAAAGAACAATTCAGACATAGACGTAGGAGAGATCGCTGCAGAGCTCGGTGGAGGCGGTCACAAAAGAGCTGCAGGCGCAACTATAACAGGATTATCCGTCCCAGATGCCAAGGCGATGCTCATAACACGTTTTCAGAAACTTCTATCGTAGTTTCAAGACACTGGTAACATTCAGTTATTCTTTACATGACATATAATTAACCTCATCCTGCCTCATTTTTCCCAATCCGGCACACGCTTTGCTTGGATAAAGGAAAAGGAGGATCAGGATGAATGGTTTCTATCTCACAGAAAAGGAGGACAGCCTCTTCACAGAGCTTGTTCTGGAATTCAATGCAATGAATGAAGAAGACTGTCCTGAGCGATACACGGAGCTTGAGAACAGGATTCATGAGCGCACGTCAGTGCTTCTTTATATGATTCCGATGCAGATTTTCTTTCTCGAGGAAGAGGATGCAGGAGAATTCTTTCTCGATATACAGAAAGATATCGGGTGGATAATAAGCTCATTCAGGATATCCGGACTGACATACAACAAGTATCTGACACAGATATGCCGTTATCGTGTACTGCGCTTTCTCAGGAGGAAGGCAAAGGACATAAGCCTTGAGAATGCCTTTCTGTTTTCAGATATGACAATACATGAAAACTATGTCTCGGAAAACTGCCTCGCCTACTCTTCACGCAATGAGGATGTGTCAGGAATGAATCTCTCTGAGCTTTCATACCATATCATCAGAAACCAGAACAAGGAGACGCTTGTATTCAACAAAAAGGAGAAAGCCGTCACGGAAATGCTGAGGCGTCCCATGAAGAGAAGGCAGTTCATATCATTTCTGCTATCACTTCCGGAGACGGAGACAGCCGGATTCATCGCAGGAATCTCACGGTTGCTGCGGATGGATATCGGGACGGTTTCAAGGTTCTACACGCTCAGGCATGAGATGCTTCACAGGAATAATGCAGCAACCATCGAGGAACTGGAGATGATAGCAGGCCGGCACTGGACACTCCTTGTGAAGATGAGAAGGGCAATCTACATTGAGTACGATGAGGAGAAAAAGAAGGAACTCTCCATGAAGTACAAGAAAATCCTGACGACATACATGCAAAGGCGGAAAGATATTGCAAGGGCTCATTCAGGACTTTCACACAGAGCAATCTCTGAGGTGCTTGGTATCTCACGCTCCTCTGTCTCATATGACATAAAGACCATGAGACACGCCCTTGAGGAAATCACATCGCCGCTATAGCAAGAATAATCCATGTAGATTATATTTTTTACATGAAACTCTATTTTGCTTCAGGCAATGACCATAAGAAGAAGGAGATGTCCCGGCTCCTCGGAGGCTATGATCTGATCCTCCCGAAAGAGGAAGGCATAGATTTCGATCCTGATGAATGCGGCAATGACTTCATCTCAAATGCCGTCATAAAAGCCGAGGCGCTTTACAGCATCGTGCAGCAGCCGGTTCTTGCCGATGACTCAGGGCTGATGGTGAAAGCTCTTGGAGGGAAACCGGGAGTCCATACGGCAAGATATGGCGAGAAAGAGAAAGGCAGGAAGCTTTCAGACAGGGAAAAATACATGTTCCTCCTTGAGAACATGGAAGGAAAGGAAGACAGGAGTGCCGTCTTCGTCACCGCACTCTGCCTCATACTCTCGGATGAAAGACGATATATCATACAGGAAAGCTGCGAGGGAAAGATCACAGAAAAGCCTTCGGGCGTGAACGGTTTCGGCTATGACCCTGTATTTTTCATAAATGAAGCTGGAATGATCTCTGCAGAGCTTCCGGAGGGAGACAAGGATCTTTACTCACACAGAGGCAAGGCTGCGAGAATCATGAAGATGCTTCTCGATAAGGAGGAGAACAATGGATAGAAAGGATCAGAGGACAGAGGATACATGGGATCTTTCCGGACTTGTGAAGGATGGAAAGACATGGGAAAGAAAAATGGCAAGGCTTGCTGTGCTCTTCAGAAAGGCATCATCATTCAAGGGGCATCTGGGTGAAAGCTCTGACAGTCTTTTCAAAGCACTTGAATACTACAAGAAAGTCTCAATGGAAGCTGAAAGAGTCGGCAACTGGGCATTCCTCATGTACGAGACAGACGGAACAGATTCAGAGAACATGAGAAGACTTGGAACGTATCAGGCTGCAGCTGCGGATTTCTCTCAGCGCTTCTCATATTTCACCCCGGAGCTTCTCGCCATAGACAGCAAGACAATAAAAGAGTGGATGAAGGAACCGCGATTCAAAGAATACAGAATCTGGATGAAAAAGACACTCAGAGAGAAAGATCATGTGCTCTCTGAAAAGGAAGAGCATCTCATGAGTCTCTTCTCCCCTGTTTCCGGTTCAAGCCAGAAGGCCTTCATGGATCTGAACAATTCCGATCTTGATTTCGGAGAGATTGATGGAGAGAAGCTTACACACAGCAGCTATGCCACATTCATAAGAAGCAAGGATGAAAGCATAAGAGAAAGAGCGTACAGACAATACTACAAGGTATATGATGATCACAAGCATACGATTGCAGATCTCTATTCAGCCTCTGTGCAGGAAGATATCTTCGTATCCAGAGCCCGGGGATTCAGATCATCACTCGAAGCCGCGCTTTTCCCGGACAGGATACCTGAGAGTGTCTATACATCGCTTATTGATACAGTACACGAGGCATTCCCCGTCCTCCATGAGTACTACAGGGTGAAAGCCAGGATACTCGGCAAGGAAAAACTCCATCACTGGGATTGCTATGTGCCGATGGTGGATGGAATGAAAAGCCATCACAGCTATGATGAGGCTGTAGACCTCATAAGCGAAGCTGTAAAACCGCTTGGAGAAGAATACAGATCCGTTCTTGTCAGCGGCCTGACAAAAAACAGATGGGTCGACAGATATGAAAACAAAGGAAAGAGAAGCGGCGCATTCTCTGCCGGAGGATATGCAGGAAATCCATACATACTCACGAACTTCGAAGAGGATGTACTGGACTCAGTATTCACGCTCATTCATGAAGGCGGGCACTCAATGCATTCATGGTACTCGGTCCATAGCAATCCATATATGAACTACGACTACTCGATATTCGAGGCCGAGACTGCTTCCACTTTCAACGAGAACCTGCTGTCGCATTATCTGATGGAAAATGCAAAGAGCAAGGATGAGGAAGCATATATCATAGGGAAGAATCTCGATGATGAGGTTGCGACGCTCTTCAGACAGACGATGTTTGCAGAGTTCGAGCTGAGGATACATGAGCTTGCTGAGAAACAGAATCCGATAACGCTCTCAGTCCTCCGCTCTGAGTACAGGAAGCTTCTTGAGGCATACTTCGGAGATGCAATGATCTTTGAGGATGTCAGCGATCTCGAAGGACTCAGGGTCCCTCATTTCTACAATGCGTTCTATTGTTACAAATATGCGACAGGCCTTTCAGCATCAATTGCGCTTTCCGAGCGTGTTCTCAACGGCGGAGAAAAGGAAAGGGAGGATTATATCTCATTCCTGAAATCCGGAGGATCGAGGTATCCGATGGAAGCACTGAGAAAAGCCGGTGTGGATATGAGAACAAAAGAACCGGTGAAGGCGGCAACGGAACACTTCAGGATGCTTCTTGAGAGATTCAAGGAAATAAGATTCTGAGTCTCATGGCAGCTCGTTCACAGCTGCGATGCGGCCGTCAACGAACATGAAGCTGAGGACTGTGCCATCCTCCAAGCTCATAAGACTTACCGCTCCTCCTTTCTCCTCTCCCGCAACAACATCCGAGAGTGGAAGAACGGAGGAAAGAAGCGGGGAATAAGCCTCGCCGAATGAGACTTTATCCACAGCATACTTCTCAAGCCAGGCTTCGGTATACTCCTCCCCTGCCGCCTCCAGTGCTGTGGCTGTTATGGAATCAGGTGCTACAGATACGGCAATCCTTCCGATAGTCCCGGAAACAGGGGCAACGGCAAAGAGCGGAGAGAGCGACAGTGCTATAAAGAGAAAGACTTTCAGCATAGCTGAATTGTCACATCAATTGCCCGCTTTGTGAATACCCCGGAACGTGCTACTCTTTCTCTGTGACTGGAAATGAAGCATTAGGAATCCTCGTCAAGGGATTCACACATACTGTAAAGGATCCCCTCTGGGGAAATGTACCACTGACTGAAGGACTGAGGGCCATACTCGACGTGAAGGAAGTCGAGAAGCTTGGAAGAATCAAGCAGAACGGACCGGCCTTCCATATCTATCCTGGAGCGGTGCATACAAGACTCAGCCATTCGATAGGTGTCTATTACCTTGGCCGTGAGATGCTGCTTTCACTCTCTGCCAAGAGCGATGACCTTCCTTTCACGGTCAAAGGCGTCATGAGCTTCTTATCTGCCTGCCTCCTTCATGACATAGGACATTTTCCCTATGCCCACTCGCTAAAGGAGCTGTCCATAAGAGAGCATGAGGAGATTGCAAGATCCCTGATAGCGGAATCAGCGGAGCTCTCTCAGGCGCTTGAGAAAGCCGGAGCAGACCCCGAAATGACAGGCCTGATTATAGATACAAAAGAGAAAACCGATGAGGAGGAGACAGTTTTCTACAGAAACATGCTTTCAGGAACCCTCGACCCTGACAAGCTTGATTATCTTTCGCGTGATGCGTTCTTTGCAGGAATCCCATATGGCAAGCAGGACACCAGCTATATAATCTCATCCCTCTCTTACACATCAGGAACCATTGCCATCAAAGAAGATGCGATATCACTGGTTGAGCAGGTTCTTTTCTCAAAATACATGATGTACAGGAATCTCTACTGGCATAAGGGAGTACGGTCCGCAACAGCGATGATAAAACGTGCAGTTCTCTCTGCGCTGAGAGACGGAGTCATAAAAGCAGATGACCTTTATCTGAAGGATGACAACGGCTTCACATCGATGTGTCTCAGCAGACTTGACTACGCCCCATTCCATCTGGTTGAGAAAGTCGAGAACGGAGAGATCGAAGAAAGAAAAGCATGGAAGCCTTTTGATGAGAACGGGAAGCTTGAGAGAAAAGCTTTCCCAATCACAGAACGCTACAGGCTTGAACGGGAAATCTTCCAGATTCTCGCCCCCCGTTATCCGGAGCTTGAGGAATATGAAGTGATAATAGACATTCCTGAGCCAATAAGCTTTGAGACGAGGATAAACATCGCAATGGCTGATGGAAGCATAAGGAAGCCTGAGGAGGATGAGATGCTCTTTTCAAAAGCAGGCACGCTCTTCTCAAGAAGCCTCAGGAAGGTTGCGCTGTATCTTCCTTCATACATAACACAGCCGGATGCGGAAGAGGCTTTCCAGGAGGTGCAGAATGGATGACCGTCTACCATACCAGAACATCATCCAGGGTGACATGCCACCATGGGTCATGAGATTCATCAAGGGAACGGGCAAGGCCATAAACAGGTACAGGATGATACAGGGCGGAGATGATGTCCTGATTGCAGCGTCCGGGGGAAAGGACTCACTTGCCTTGGCCCTTGCCCTATCCGTAAGGAGAAAATGGCTTCCTGTCACATACAATCTGAGAGCTTTGATGATCAACTGGATCGAGCATCCGATTCCAGAAGAATATAGAGACAGGCTCTCCGAGTATTTCGATGCGCTCGACATAGATTTCCGCATACAGGATGAATCACAGTTTCCAACATCTTTCTGTGATGACTTCAATTGTTATCTCTGTGCGAGAAACAGGAGAAGGATACTCTTTTCTTATGCGGAAAAGACTGACACCAAGCTTATAGCAATGGGCCATCACCTTGATGACCTTGCCGAGACAACGATGATGAATCTCTGTTTCCGGGCCTCATTTTCCACAATGCTTCCAGTACAGGAATTCTTCTCCGGCAAGATGCATATCATAAGGCCCCTGATCGAAACGAGGGAAAGCGTGACAAGGCGGCTTGCAGATCTTTACAGCCTCCCCGTGATAAAACCGGTCTGCCCATATGACCAGACGAACGTAAGAGCAAGACTGAAACCGGTTATCCAGGAACTGTCTCACATAGACAAGCTTACCCGTGAACACATCTATAATGCACATGATTTCTCTTCCTGTATCCTTCCAGAACACGGAAAAATGCAGAAAAACAGCAACAAAAACACAGCTTGGTGAAAATCTGTGGTCTTACTTCACTCTCCTGTGCTAAAATGTCACTAGTCAGGCAAATGCCTGGAGGGTGTATATGAAGAAGATTCTTTCGTTGCTTATGATTCTCGCAGTTTCGTTTGCAGTATCTGCTGCCCCATACCTTTCTCTCAGTGAAGGAAATCTTGACGGGCTTTCAATGTATGCTCCTGACGGAACTCCTGTCGATTCCCTTACCGATATAAACGAAAGCGGGATGGTAATAAGAGTTGGTTCAGATGCGATTACATTCACATCAGATTTCGGCGACATCCATCTTGCAGGAGATTCCCTTCTCGCAGTGACAAGCTTCGACCTCTCTGATGCATCGCTTTACCTGCTTAGCGGAGAGATGAGCGTTGTCCTGCACACTGCCCTGGAACTCAGGATTTTCACACCATCCAGCTATGCAACGCTTACAAGCGATGGAGAATATTTCTTCTCCACGACAGATTCCACAGAAATTTTCTGCAACTTCTCTGACAGCACGGTCACGGTCTACGATGGAATCAGAGGAATCTCTGAAGAAGTAGGACCTATGGAAGAGCTCGATTACAGAGCCTGGCCGAGAAGCATAGAGAGCGTGAATGCGGCA
>CASEGX010000049.1 GCA_949287505.1 uncultured Spirochaetales bacterium
CTCGACACAGAATCCTTTCAGGATGTTACGGTGAAGGCAATATGCCAGAAAGCGTCTGTCAACAGAAGCACTTTCTATGCATATTATTCCTGTCCACGTGACCTTATCGAGGAAATAGAGGCCGATATCCTTTCAAAGCTTCCCGTGTATGAATATGGCAGCGGTAAACCGTTCATCGATTCATTCATTCCATTCATGCAGTACATCAAGGATAACGGAGCGACATTCCGCGTTCTCATGGCGGCATCTGTCGATGAGTCTTTTGCACAGACGATGGTGAAAACCGTGATGGACAAATACGATGAATTCATGAATACAAACGACAAGACCGAAAAGACAATGAGCTTCCTCTTCTGTATCAACGGTGTAGTCGGAATCGTGAGGGAATGGATCCGGATGGATTTCGAGTATCCTGTGGAGAAGATATCAAAGCTCATCGTCGACATGGCATTCAGATCGGTAGGACTCCCATACAAATGACATAAAGGGGAATAGAGAGTATTCTCTTTCCATTATGAGTGATTATGTAGCCATATCAAACTCGCTGCCGCTATATCTTATAGTCGGTGTGGTTCTTCTTTTTATAGCTCTGGTATCTGTATACTTCATGGTCAGAAGCTATAAGGCAGGCATAAGGATCGGAATGGATAAAGCTGTTCTCAGGAAAGCGATAATCTCATCCGCCTCCTTTACGGTTCTGCCGAGCGTCTCGATACTGCTGGGCGTGGCTGCCCTTTCCGGTTCTCTCGGTGTTCCTGCAGCGTGGCTGAGACTTTCTGTAATAGGAAATCTGCAGTATGAGGCGACTGTTGCATCCATTGCCGCTGAATCAATGGGAAAGACTCTCGATTCAGCTGTGCTGAACATGGATGATCTTGTCACGATCCTTCTTGTCATGACAGTCGGAATCATATGGGGCTGTGTGTTCTCTATTCTTTTCCTGAAGCCATACTCGAAAAAGATCAGAATCACGAAACGGAGCGATGGAAAGAAAGGATTTGCTGACTGGGCGATGACAGCGATGTTCATCGGACTCTGTTCGGCGTTCCTTGGATCATATGTCGGAAGACTTGCCGTATATGGCGAGCTCATACCGATACTGACGGCAATCATCAGCGCCGCTGTGATGCTTTTATTCCAGTATCTGATTGAGAAACGCGGAATGAAAGACCTTGAAAGCTTCTCCCTCGCCGCCTCAATGCTCGTCGGAATGGCTTTTGCAGCCATCCTTTCCCTTTTCATAGGAGCCTGATATGAAAGAAGATTTTGATTTCGAGGAATATAATAACAGCATACACAGGGATGGCCGTATCCTGATGACAATTGCCCTTGCACTTCTCATCGCGGTTCCATTCATCATCGCCCTTATAACAGGAGCACATATAAACTGGAAGGATTTCTGGCCGGCCTTGATAAAGGTACTCATCATCTATGTACCATCAAGCGCCGCTGAGTTCCTGATCTACGTTCCTCTGCTTGGAGCCGGTGCTTGCTACCTTGCTTTCATCACAGGCAATCTGACGAACCTGAAGATTCCATGTGCATTCAATGCAAGGGAAATCGCAGGGGCAGAGGCTGGAACACCAGAGAATGAGATAATCTCCACTCTCAGCGTTGCAACCAGCGCTCTCGTGACCATGGTTGTCATATTCATCGGAGTACTGCTTCTCATTCCACTTACACCGCTGTTGAATAATCCGGTTATAAAACCAGCATTCGATAATGTTCTTCCCGCCCTATTCGGAGCACTTGGCATGCAGTATTACATAAAGAGCCTGAAGCTTTCCGTACTGCCTCTCCTTCTCATGTCTGTGCTCTGCATCCTCATTCCATCTCTCATAGCTCAGACAAGCACGATGATAATAGTCATTGGCGCTTTCTCGATAGCTTTCAGTTATCTGATGTACAGGAAGAACTGGCTGTAAGGAGGACATTATGACAAGAGATAATATCTATGCGGAAAAGCTTTCCAGGATGATACAGTGTGAGACAATCTCGGTCTCCGGAGTGAGAAACCAGGAGAAATTCGCTGCCTTCCACTCTGTTCTCGAGTCATTGTTTCCAACGGTTTTCAGGACAATGGAGAGAATGGAATTCGGAGATGCACTTCTTCTGAAATGGAAAGCCAAGAATCCTAAAGGTGAACCGGTGCTTCTGATGAGCCATCAGGATGTGGTCGAAGCGACAGGAGAATGGAAACATTCTCCCTTTTCCGGGGATATAGCCGAAGGTGCTGTATGGGGCAGAGGTACTGTTGATACAAAAGGCTCCCTCTTCTGCATATTCCAGGCTTTCGAGGAACTGATTGACGAAGGTTACAAGCCCGATGTGGATCTGTACATTGCCTCCGGCGCGGACGAGGAGACAGATAAAACAGGTGCGAAAGCGACTGCAGAGTATCTGAAAGCGAATGGCATACATCTCCAGATGCTCATGGATGAAGGCGGAATGATCATTGAGGAACCGATGAAAGGTGCAGAGGGAAGATTCGCCATGATCGGATGTCTGGAGAAAGGAACGGGAAATTACCGCTTTGTCGCGCATGACAAGGGCGGACATTCATCTGCACCTGGTAAAAACACCGCACTTCCTCGTCTTGGCGCATTCATGGCTGAAATAGAGAAGAAAAATCCATTCACTGCAAAGATGAATGACACGACAAAGGAGATGTTCAAGCGTCTTGGCCCTCATATCAAGGGGCCTCTCGGATTTGTTATGAAACATGCGGGTTTCTTCTCTCCGCTTCTTGAGAAAGCAATTCCTATGGTGAACCATACAGCCGGCGCTATGATAAGGACAACGCTTGCATTTACAATGGCGAAAGGCTCAGATGGAATGAATGTGCTTCCTGAAAAGGCATATGTCATAGGAAACCTCTGAACCACAGTCAATATAGTAGACAAGAAAAAGAAAAGATTAGCAGTTGTTCATGAAGAACTCCTTTTCAATCTCGTTCGGTGTCTTGTAACCAATAGAGGAATGGATCCTCTTTGAGTTGTAATAACCATCGATATA
>CASEGX010000050.1 GCA_949287505.1 uncultured Spirochaetales bacterium
CCCCGCTTCTTTTTCCGTGCCCTCTCAGGCACCGAGGCTGTATTCTGCACACTTTCCCCTTCCTTGTAAACCCCTTTACACAACTTTTTGCCAACTTTTTCCGCCTTCTTTTCATATCTGATTTACACAGAAGAAGTTATCGTTTGAAAAATTTTTCATTGCGCATCTCCATTCCATTTTGAAACAAGGAATGCAAGGTCGCTGGAGAGCCTTCTGACTGCATCGCTGAGCTTGTTTGCCTTCTTTTCATTCGAAAGATCCATAAGCGATGCAGCTCTTTCCATTCTATCTATGATGCCAGTAAGATCTGCCGTGTTCTTCTCAAGTTCTTTGAAAGAATCGTTGAGATCCGCTTTCGTTCTTGACCTCAGTGCCGTATCATCCTGCAGCGGTATAGCCCCGGAAAGAAGATCAAAGCGCTCGTAAAGACGCGGGGCATATGCATGGAGTCCATGTTCATTCTTCAGCTTTGATGCAAAATACTGCGAGACATTATCCTCGCCATGAACGACAAATACAGCTTCCGGCTTCTCTGCAAACTCTCCGATCCATTTCTCAAGTCCCTTCTGGTCTGCGTGTCCGGAAGTACCTTCCAGCACCTCGATTTTCGCATTGACGGAAATCTGCTCACCGAAGAGCGTCACATGATCCGTGCCATCAATCAGTGATCGGCCAAGTGTTCCTTCCGCCTGATAGCCGACAAAGAGGACAGTCGAATCCTTTCTCCAGAGATTGTGTTTGAGATGGTGGCGGATCCTGCCTGCCTCACACATGCCTGATGAGGAGATGATCACAGCACTCTCCTTCCTTGAATTCAGGGCCTTTGAGTCCTCCACATCCGTGATTGTCACAAGAGATGGGAAGAGAATCGGGTTGATTCCCTTGTCTATCATTGAACGCGCCTCATCGTCGAAGTAATCATCACGCAGGCAGGAGGCGAACACCTTGGTGGCCTTCACGGAAAGAGGACTGTCGACGAATACCGGTATTTCATACGGAAGGAGTTTCTTATCAATGATGATCCTGAAAAGATAGAGAATCTCCTGCGTTCTTCCCACGGCGAAAGACGGTATTATCAGATTGCCGCCGCGGCGGAAGACGTCATCTGTTATCGCGGCAAGCTTTGTGGCCCTTTCCAAGAGAATATCCCTTTCATCCCTGTCGAGAGTTCCATGAAGCCTGTCTCCATATGTCGATTCCATTACAACAAAATCTGCCTGATGGAAGTATTCCGGGTCACGTATCATTGGCTGATCGATATTCCCTATGTCCCCGGAGAAAACAACCGTCTTCTCGCCTTCTCCGGTAATGCAGTGCACACGCACGCTTGCAGAACCGAGAAGATGCCCGGCATCGCAGAACTCAAACCACATGGAAGGAGAAAGATCCACCCGCTCTCCATATGAAACAGGACGGAAAAGCTCCAGAACGGCGGCAGCATCCTCGCTTCTGTAAAGAGGTTCAACAGCGCTCTCCCCATGTCTCTCCCTTTTCCTTGTCTTCCACTCAGCCTCGCTTTCCTGGATATGCGCGCTATCCTCAAGCATTATTGAAGACAGCTCGAGAGTCGCAGCGGTAGAGTAAACAGGGCCGCTGTATCCCAGCTTCGCAAGAAGCGGGAGCCGTCCCGAATGATCTATATGTGCATGTGTGAGGATGACAGCATCTACCATCCCCGGAGAGAAGGGAAGATCCTCGCCCATCTTCTTTTCATCGCTACCCTGCGGAAGACCTAAATCAACAAGAAGCGAGAAGCCATCATGCTCCAGAAGAATCGAGGATCCTGTAACTGTGCGTGCCGCACCGAAAAATGTGATTTCCATTCATGCCTCCGATACTATTCTAGCACTGGAAACATGAAGGAATATGTATTTCAGTCGAAGAAAAGCTGATACACATCATCCCGCGTCTTGGATGATGCAAGCATCCGCACGAAAAGAGAGGAAGACGCAGCTTTTGCAATCGAGGAGAGAATCTGGATATGCTCGGCAGGGTTATCTGCAGGCGCAAGAACCAGGAAGAAGATGGAAGAAGGCTTCTCTCCGCCGAAATCAATCGGAAGCCTGGATATACCAATGACAACGGAAGCTTTCTTAAGTCCATCGATCTTTGCGTGAGGAATGGCTATTCCATTCTCCATGGCAGTGGAGCCAAGGCTCTCGCGTTCCATCACAAGCGACACAATCTCATCCCTTTCCTTTGAAGAGAGGGAATTCTGGTCAGCATAGAGGTCCACGAGTTCCTCAACAGCCTCCTTTCCGTTTCTCGCAGTCATGGGAACGACGATCAGGTTTTTATCAATTGCCTCAAGAAATGCCATTTATACCTCCTCGAACTGCTGCCAGATGCTGTCATCTGAATCGCGCACGACAAGCACAGGACACGGGGATGTCCGGAGCATCCTGTCGTTCTCGCTCGTAAGCTCATCACGTCTTGAGCGTATCGTATTAACAGACCCGAGCACAAGAAGATCTATATCATGTTCCTTGATATATGAAATGATTTCCTTATGCGGAGAGCCCTCAATGGAAGCGGTTGTTATCGTTACATCCTTCGAGGCGGCAAGGCGCTCTGTATGCCTTATATGGCGGCCGGCATCCTTTTTCAGATCCTCAAGGAATTCCGTCTTCTCCTGATCGACGAAGATCCTCGAGCGGACAAGGTCCCCAAGCGCCTTTGTGTTCACGACATAAACGGCATGAAGATTCGCCTTTCCTGAAGCGGAAAGAAGTATAGCGTACATCGCTGCTGTCATCGATCCTTCGCTTCCGTCAAGATAGACCAGTATGTTCCTGTATGGAGTACCAACCATTACCTGCCCTCCCTTTCCATTCTGTTTTTTACACTCTTCATCTGTATCATGCTCTCCCTTTCCGCCTCTTCGATGCGGGATGTGAGATAGCGTACAGTCTCTTCCCTGTCTGGAATGACAAGCTTCTCAAGGGAATTGACCTTCCTTATGGTCTTACGGACTTCCCGGGCAAGGCGCATGATGGAAACCTTCAGCTCCGACATCTGTCCCATGAGAGAAAGCGCATCGCGGTACCTGTTCACCGCCACATCTGCAAGCATGCTCGTTCCCTCAGGAGAGAAGAACGGGCCCTCTCCTGAAAACTCGGTGCTGACCTTCGGGAGCTCGACACCCATGACCTTCCTCGAACCAAGGGAAATTGATGATGTGATGTTCACGGCTCCGGCAAGATTTGCAACTTTCAACCTGCCCATATGCATGATTGCATCCTCAAGTGCGGAAGATGCCTCGCTGAGCGACTTTTCAACCCTGTTCTGGTAATCAACAGCCTGGTCGACAAGAGTCAGAAGCTCGGAAACAAGGATGGACCGCTTCTGATCCAGAAGATCATACCCCGTGCGGGAGAATGCAAGCTCATCCTTTATCCTCATCAGATTGCTTCTTGTCGGCGCTATGTTCGTATTCATACTCAACCCTTGTAGTGCTCTTCGATTTCCTCGTCAGTAAGGCGCTGGAGCTCTTCTGCAGGAAGTATCGAAAGCGCCTGCCAGCCAAGATCGAGCGTCTCCTCAATGGACCTGTCCTCATCAAAGCGCTGGGCGACGAACTTCTTCTCGAAGAAATCACCGAACTCCATATACTTGTGATCGAGCTCCGTAAGCTCCTCCTCGCCGATGACGGAAGCAAGGTTCCTGACTTCCTGTACATGTGAGTAGGAAGCAAAGAGCTGATTCGAAAGATGCGGATGATCCGAACGTGTCATTCCTTCTCCGATACCATCCTTCATCAGACGGGAAAGCGATGGCAGACAGTTGATCGGCGGATAGATTCCACGTCCATGCATATCGCGGTCAAATACGATCTGGCCCTCTGTGATATACCCTGTAAGGTCTGGAATAGGATGGCTGATGTCATCGTTAGGCATCGTCAGGATCGGAAGCTGTGTTATAGACCCTGACTTGCCCTGGATCTTACCAGAGCGCTCATAGATCTCTGCAAGGTTTGAGTAGAGGTATCCCGGGTAGCCCTTTCTTGAAGGGATCTCGCCACGCTGCGTGGATATCTCTCTCAATGATTCGCAGTAGTTCGTCATATCCGTCATGATGACAAGAACCTGCTTGCCCTTGTCAAAAGCAAGATGCTCGGCAAGTGTCAGAGCTGTACGCGGTGTGATGGTACGCTCCAGAGACGGATCATCTGCCAGGGAGAGGAACATCGCGACGTTGTCGAGAACGCCTGTCTCCTCGAATGAATCGATGAAGTACTTTGCGACATCGTACTTGACACCCATTGCAGCAAATACGATGGCGAAATCGCTCTTTCCGCCTCTTACCTTCGCCTGACGCACAATCTGTGCCGCAAGCTGGTTATGCTCCATACCGTTTCCGGAGAATATAGGAAGCTTCTGTCCCTGAATGAGGGTCATCATCCCGTCGATGACAGAAATACCGGTCTGGATGAAATCCCTCGGATACTCTCTGGCTGTCGGGTTCATCGGGACACCATTGACATCCCTCTCATCCTCGGATGCGGGAACGGCAGCACCATCACGGCTCTTTCCAAGGCCATTCATGACACGGCCAAGCATCTTCTCGGAAACGCCAAGCGTCAGCGGCTCTCCGAGGAAGTGCATTTTCGTGTCCGGGAGATTAAGGCCATCCGTTCCCTCAAAACACTGCACGCAGACCGCATCATCGGAGGTGTCAAGAACCTGACCGGAGCGTACCGTTCCATCCGGTGCGACAATCTCAACAAGCTCATTGTATCCAACCGGATGTGTATGCCTCATGTACACAAGTGGTCCATCGATACGCGATGCACCGGTATATTCCCTTCCAGAAAGAAGAGTCCTGTCTGTTTCTTTCAGAAGCGTATCACTGTTCATAAATGCTCCCAAGCTGCATCATCGATCTCTCGAGCTTGAGCTCAAGCTTGTCGATGTCATCTACATGATCGTTCGAGACGCTGAAGCGCATCTTCGTTATATCCTGCACAACCTGAAGACGGCGGATCTTCACAAGCGGAACACCCTTCTGAATAGCTTCCTGCCCCAGCTCATAGTAGCGGAGGATGATTGAAAGCATCTTCGTCTGCTTCTCTATCGAGCAATAGCGGTCAATCTCATCGAAGGCATTCTGCTGCAAGAATGCTGTCTTGAAAAGCGAACAGACCTCAAGGATGAAATTCTGCGAATCAGGAAGGGCATCGGGACCGACGAGCTTCACGATCTGCTGAAGTCTCACTTCCTTCTGCAGAAGCTCCATGATCTTCTGCCTGTTCGTATACCATTTGTCCTGACTCTGGCTGTTCCACCAGTCCCTGACCTCATCAGTGTATTCAGAGTAGCTGTCAAGCCAGGAGATGGCAGGATAGTGACGGGCGGATGCAAGAGCACGGTCAAGTCCCCAGAAAGCACGCACGAAGCGCTTTGTGTGGGATGTGACAGGCTCGGAGAAATCGCCGCCAGGAGGAGATACAGCTCCGATTACTGATACAGATCCGTCTCCGCCACCGAGCGTCTTCATGTGTCCGGCTCTTTCATAGAACTGAGCGATACGTGTCGGAAGATAGGCCGGGAATCCTTCTTCTGCCGGCATCTCCTCCATACGCCCTGAAAGCTCTCTGAGAGCCTCTGCCCAGCGCGATGTGGAATCTGCCATGATGGCAACGTTATACCCCATGTCACGATAATACTCAGCCATCGTGATTCCTGTATAAATCGATGCCTCGCGGGCTGATACAGGCATGTTGGAGGTATTTGCTATAAGGATTGTTCGCTCCATGAGGGAAAGCCCTGTGCGAGGGTCCGTGAGATGCGGGAATTCCCTGAGAACATCCGTCATCTCATTGCCTCTTTCTCCGCAGCCGATATATACGATGATATCAGCATCGCACCACTGAGCGATGGAGTGCTGCGTCATCGTCTTTCCGGTACCGAAACCGCCAGGGATGGCAACAGTGCCTCCCTTTGAAAGCGGGAAAAGCGTGTCGATGACACGGAGTCCCGTGACAAGAGGAACGCGGAGATCGGCATGATCTGCAACAGGGCGGGGCTTTCTTATCGGCCAGTACTGAAGCATTGAGACCGTGGTTGTCTTCTCTTTTTCCGAAACAACCACCGCAAGCTCATCCGTAACGCGGTAATCCCCTTCCCCCACAATCCGGCTGACAGTAAGCTCACCTTCCACTGTAGGAGGAATCATCACCCTGTGCTCTACCCTCTCTGTCTCCTGCACAGTACCGATGATAGAGCCTTTATGGACCTTGTCACCGGCTGCGACAGATGGCACGAAATGCCAGAGCTTATCATGATCGACTGCTGAAGCGGCAATGCCTTTTCCGATGAAATCACCGGAAAGTTTTCTCAGCTCCTCCAGCGGACGCTGTATTCCATCATATATATTCCCGATAAGTCCCGGGGCAAGCTCTGCAGAGAGGCTCATGCCGGATCCGTAGATGCTGTCGCCTGGTTTGATTCCGGTGGCATCCTCATATACCTGGATTGTAGCCTCGCCCTCACGGAGCTTCACGATTTCCCCGACTATGCCGAGATCGCTGACATGGACAAGCTCCATCATCTGTGCATCCGTAATGCCAGAAGCTGTGAGAACCGGTCCATTGACGCGTTTTACCTTACCTACTATTCTGCCTTGCATTTTCTTCCTGAATTATCTTCCTGATGTCCCTGGAGTATCTGCGCATACGGACATCAAGCTGATTGTTATAAGAGACTTTGCCATCCAGACTGGAAAGCACGACGCCTGCCCCTGACAGCCTCTCTGTATCGAGAGAGAGCGAGACAGAAGCTCCTGTCTCCTTCTTGACAAGCGCCTCGGCCTCTTTGAGCATTTCATCGCTGACAGGGGTCTTCTCGGAAAAAGAGACGCGGGCCTCTTTTCTGTCAAGCCCGATCGCAGCTTCAGCAATCCAGGAAACAAGAACGGATGAAAACGAAGGAGATGCAATCTTCTCCTGCATCCTCTTATCAACCTCATCCATGACATCCTTGTAGATTGTGTCGAGGCCTTTAAGCTCTATGAGCCTGTCGATGCCTCTTCTGGCACTCTCTTCCCTTGCCTGAATCTGCTCGAGACGCACAGAATAACTGCGCTTCTCCATCTCACATTCCCTTGCCGCTTTCTCCTCAGCCTCGGAAATGATGGATTCGCATTCCTTTTCCGATGCCGCTATTGTCTTCTCGGCTTTTTCCTTTGCCTCGGACAATATACCCTGGATAAGCGGATTATCCTCTGCCATCATATCGAAACTCCTATCGCTTCGTTAACGAGCTCCCTTAGATCTGCCGAGCCCTTGCTGCCCCTTGCAGGGATTTCAACAACAAGAGGAAAGCTCATGGTGAAAAGATACCTGTCAACGGTATCACGGATTGCAGAAGCACATTCATCTGTGATGATGATGACTCCATGCTCCTTATCCTCAGTTGCCTTGTTCCAGGCCGCCTTCACATCCTCTGGGGAGGTGCAGGCGATGCCTGAAACCCCGACAAGCGAGAAACCAAGGACAGTGTCCTCGTCCCCGATAACGAAGTATTCCATCTTATACCTTTCCCAGGATCATCAGTGCAGTGATGAATCCGAAGACTACAAGGCCTTCTGCGAGAGCAATGAAGATAAGCGCGTTTGTCGCAATCTCCGGCTTCTCGGAAATAGCACCCATAGCTGCGGAGCCTACATGGGAAATTGCCATTCCAGCACCGAGTGCACCGAAACCGAATGCGAGCGCTGCTGCGATGCAGACCCAGGCAAGATTGTAATCAACGGCCTCTGCGTTCTCTGCAGCAGCAGAGAGAGATGGCGTGAAGACAAATGCTGTAGCAACAAGCACTGCCACGGTGAGAACAAGCGAAAGACGGACCTTTCTCCTGAATGCGTATGCGGTCATATCATGACCCTCCCTTAATTTCAATCAGCCGACTTGCTCTTGAGTCCTACAGGCTCGAAAGCAATGCCATGGCCGGTAAAATACTTTGTGAAGAATTCGTAATAGTTGAGACGAAGCGACTGGATACCAGCCGAAAGTCCTTCCAGTACGATAACCAATACATTGCCCAGAATCATTATGAGGATCTGAGCAACGATATTCCCCGGCATCGCTGCCATATCATAGAAGGCAGCCATGAGGGAAGCATGTGCAATCCCAAGTCCTGCGACTCTCATGAAAGAAAGCGTATTTGACAGGAAGCCTGAGAAAATCTCCAGAACCTCTACAAGAAAATCCATGACAGTGTCAATGACGATGCTGCCAATGCTCTCCTTCTCTCCATGGCGGGCCTTGATTGCAGCTCCGAGCGGTCCCTTTACGACAAGAAGCACAAGGCATAGAGCGAGGCATGGCATGAAGAATGGAGCTGAAGGAAATGTCTTGTAGCCGGATGCCACGAAACCCCAGGCGAACCAGATTCCCAGAGAGAACATCACGCCGCCAACCAGCCCGTTCTTGTCGAATACAAGCTCGAAGAACCTCTTTTTCCTGAAAAGGTTTATCCAATTGAGAACAAGGCCCAGATAGATTATCACGATACCGAATTTAATCGTTATGCCAAGAATATCGTAGATGTCCTGGACAAGTCCTGTCACAGCCTCTCCCTCGACAACGGCATCGAAGGGAAACCAGAGAGGAGGAATGAGCTCAAAGCCGAAGCATGAGCCGAAGAGAAGACCTCCAATCATCGAAGCAGGTCCAAGGTATATAAGAAGAGAACAGAGATAGCGGGATATAATGCCATCCTTCTTCTCTGGATTCTTTTTATAGATCCATGTTCCGATAAGTCCTGCAAGAAGCAATATGAATCCCTGTCCGAGGTCTGCAAACATAAGAGCGAACATGCAAAGGTATGCAACTGCTGTGAACGGTGTCGGGTTTATGGAACCATACTCCGGGGTGCTGTAGTTGTTTACCATGCGCTCAAAAGGCCTGAGGATCTTCGGACTCGACATCTCGACAGGAACTTCCTCGCGCGGCATCTCGTCAGCATCGGTCCATTCTATGATGCAGCGGCCGGATGTGACACGGGAAACCAACGCGGAGACATCATCAGAGAACTCAGAAGGAACCCATCCCGAGAAAAGCGTCGTATTGCGTGTATATGAGAAATATGACTCTACATGCTCACAGAGTTCATGAACGCGGACATTCGTCCATATGGCGGTAAGATCCTGTGCGACTTTCCTTATTCTGTCCCTTGCATCCTCTGAAAGCTTCTCAAGCTCCAGACGGAAGGATTCGGTCTTGGCCTTAGCCTCCCCTATTGCCTCACTGAGCGCGCTCTTCTGTGCCTCGCTGTCCGTTGACTCCGTCCAGCCGAACTTGTCCATGACCTCGGTGACACGGGATGAGTCGCGGCGGAGCGTGAGGGATATGAATGGTTTTGATGCAAAGAGGAACACACCGCCAATCTGCTCAAGGCGCTGCAGGAGATCAGAGGATGAACCATGGGTTGTCACACCGACTCTAAGATCAAGGTAATCATCCTTCTTCTCAGCTCCATAGCGGATGATCTCCTCAAGTGCGTTGATATCCTGATTGATCACCTTCTGTCTGTCACGTATCGACTGAAGGGCGAGGGAAAGCCTGTCCAGTGTCCTTCTGTATGTCTCCATGTCGAGAGGAGGAAGATTCTCAAGAACATTATCCCCGATCTCCGGAAGCTGGACACCGCCCTCCTTCAGAAGTGTCTCAACCCTGACACGCATATCTGTGAGAACTGCCTTCGGCACCGAAGACGAATGCTCGGAAAGCTTTGCCATCTTGTCTGCAGGAAGGGAACCGATATGAACGAATTCCATCACGCCCTTCTCAAGGAGAGCCTTGACGACACTGTCCTTGTCGCTCTCCATAACTACAGCTGTCAGCATCCTCATCTTGCGAGTGAACATGCTCATAATGCTAACTCCTCCCTTATTTTCTCCTCACTGCGGCCATAGTACTTGCCTGAAAGGATTGCACGGAGTGTTCCATACTCCTGGATGCAGAGGAAGAAATATGCAAGCACGACCCCGATACTGAACGGATCTCCAAGCAGTATCTTCCTGTATTCCTTTCTCCTCCTCTCCCCTAGATAAGCCTCAATGAGAAGAATCTCCCTGTTATTCTCTTCGACGGTAGTCAGATCATCAGCTGTACGCCTTATGCTGGCTATCTCCTCAGATATCTGCGGATAATGATGACGGACGATTCCGGAAAGGATCGCGATCGGATCATCTGAATCCAGCGCTCCCGTCTTCTCGGCTTCCTTTGCAATGTATCCCATCGGGATTATCACCTTTTTCAGGCTCTCCGGAGAGAGATGATAGGAATAGCTGTAACGTGTGAGCATCAGGATGTTCTTAAGATCCACATCCGTGCTGTAGATGGCTTCAGCTGTCTTTCTGTCATTCCCTCCGAGATTCCTGATTCCTTCATCAAGGTGGCGGAACCACATATGGTCCAGTGCTATCTCAAGAGGGAAAAGACCTTCAGATGCAAGACTCTCCATCGAGAAAGAGGAAAGGACTTCTGCATATGGCGTTCCATGAAAAGCCTCAAGAAGCTCCTGATACGAAACCGCATTCACGGCCTTGTCATAATCTATCTTATGGACTATTTCCTTCTTGTAGATATATGCCGAACGATAAAAAATGACATGATGGCGGACAGCTCCTGAATACCAGAGCCTGATCACATTCTTGACGTTATCAGCCTCGACTTTCTCAAGAAGCACTGATATGAACGAAGATGGTGCGGAGGGAAGGTATCCCTCGACCTCGCGGTAGAGCGCAATCTCATCCTCCAGCATCTCGAGCTCAACCTGCTCAAGATCCCCTGTCTTTCTGTAAACCTCAAGAATGTCCTGATGCCTTGTGCCGTCAAGCTTTGCAAATGCCTCGGTAAGAGACGGAGACTTTATCATCTCATCAAAAAGAGATGTATCCCGCATTATGCCGATACGTGCCCTCAGCTTTGCATTCACAAAGGCGTAATCTGAAACCCTGCTCATTTATTCTCCGAAAGCCTCAGTGGTGCAGATTCTGTCTATAATCCTGGACACTGCCCTTTCAAGGACATTGGGATCAACAGCATTCTCCGAATTCTCAATCCGCGCTCTCTCTTCCTCATATTCCTCAAGGTGCTTTGAAAGAAGCGCCTCTGCACTGTCAACTTCAGCCTTTCCGCGCTCGCGAACGGCATCGACTGCCTCAGCTATGATTTTAGCTGCCTTGTCATGAGCCTGGGAGATATTCTCTCTGGCCGTCTTCTCGGCATCTTCGATGATTTTCGCTGCTCTGTCCTCTACAGTGAGGATGTCATCAATAACTTCACTCTGCATCAATAGACGCTCCGTTTCCTGCACTCTACTGCTTTTTCCGAAAAAACGCAAATCACAATGGCAGAAATAGGCTTTGACAGACAAGGAGCAATGTGTTAATGTACCCCTCGGACTTCGGGCAATAGCGCAGGGGTTTAGCGTACAAGTCTGGGGGACTTGGGGTCGGCGGTTCAAATCCGCCTTGCCCGACGAAGAGAAGCTGCAGCAGAATCAATCTGAGGCAGCTTTTTCCATTTCTGCTATAATCATTTTCAGGAGAATGAAAATGGAATTACTTATCGCAGGAAGCCCGAGAAAGGGAATGTATTCAGACAGGCTCGCTGAGGCCTATGCCGCAATCACGGGAGCTGAGATCATCCATGCACGTTCTGTCAGCGTGAATCCATGCCATGGCTGCGCCTGGTGCAAGGGAAAGGGAAACGGACGCTGCGTGCAAAAGGATGACATGAATGAAATCCTTGAAAAAGCGAGAAAAGCAGAGGGAATCGCTATTTTCTCCCCCATCTACTGGTGGCAGCTCACAGCACAGACTAAGCTGATTATCGACAGGCTATATCCATTAAGCGAAGAGGAATGGAAAGGCAAGATGATAACAGTGGTCGTAAACGGGGCTGCTGAGGATGATGATAAGGAATTCGGGCTTCTGAAGGAGCAGTTCAGGGAAATGACTGATTACATCCATGCAGATTACCGCTTTCTGGGTGTTGGCACATCGGATGACGAAAGCGCTGCAAAGGCCCTTGAGAAAGTCAGGAAACTTGCAGCAGAGAATATGGCCTGATTATTTAAGATAAAAAACAGCCCTTCCCCAAAAGAATCGGAGAAGGGCCTTTTGCTGCTGCGCTGTCTTATACAGCACTCTCTGCAAATGATCTTATCTGGGATGCATTCGAGATGACTGTCGCGATTCCATCTGTAAATGAAACCAGCGTCGGTGCCTGCTGGATGTTGTACTTCCTGCAAAGCTCGGGATTCTCCTCTGCATCGATTACCCTGTACTTCATTCCGGCTTTATCGAGAGCGGCTTTTGCTATGCGGCAGTTCGGACATGTCTTTGTCGTGAATAAAAGCATCTCCCCATTCTCACCGACTATGGAATAGCAATCGTCCTCAGCGTGCTTTGCCATAGGATTGAGAGGGCCCTTGTGTGTCAGATGGGAATTCGGGACATCATAGGTCTTTCTCTCCTTGAACTCCTCTGACTTTCCTACATTCCAGTTCTGTACAGGACGATAGTATCCTGTGATCCTTGAATAAACCTCAGTCGGCTTACCGCAATGAGGACACTTATAGACTTCTCCTGCAATATACCCATGATCCGCACACACAGAGTATGTCGGGCTGAGCGTGTAATACGGAAGCTCATAGTTCTCGGCAATTGTCCTGACAAGCCTCATCGCGCTCTTCCAGTCCGGCATCTTCTCTCCAAGGAATGCATGGAATACGGTTCCGGAGGTGTATAGCGTCTGAAGCCTGTCCTGCACATCGAGAGCTGAGAAGATATCATCGGTGTATCCTACAGGCAGGTGAGATGAATTCGTATAGTAAGGTGCGTTGTCATCTGCAGATGCCGTGATGATGTCCGGGAACTGTTCCACATCGTGCTTTGCAAGCCTGTATGAAGTGGACTCGGCAGGAGTTGCTTCAAGGTTGTAGAGGTCGCCATACTGCTCCTGATAATCAGAAAGCCTTTCCCTCATGTGGTTGAGGACCTCAACAGCAAAATCCTGAGCCCTCTTATCACCAAGATTCACACCAAGCCAGGAAGCATTGAGGCATGCCTCGTTCATACCGACAAGACCGATTGTCGAGAAGTGGTTATTGAATGTTCCGAGGTATCTTTTCGTGTATGGATAGAGCCCTTCGTCAAGAAGTCTCGTGATGACAGTCCTCTTTATCTTGAGAGAACGTGCTGAGATATCCATGATCCTGTCAAGGCGCTTGTAGAAATCCTCCTTGTCCTTTGACTGATATGCGATACGTGGAAGATTGACTGTGACAACGCCCACGGATCCCGTGCTCTCTCCGGAACCGAAGAAACCTCCGGATTTCTTTCTGAGCTCTCTCAGGTCAAGGCGGAGACGGCAGCACATTGAACGGACATCATTCGGAGACATGTCGGAATTGATGTAGTTTGAGAAATACGGAGTGCCGTACTTCGCTGTCATCTCGAAAAGAAGCCTGTTGTTCTCAGTCTCAGACCAGTCGAAATCCTTTGTGATTGAGTATGTCGGAATCGGGTACTGGAATCCTCTGCCCTCGGCATCTCCTTCAATCATGATCTCGATGAAGGCCTTATTGACCATATCCATCTCTTTCTGGCAGTCACCATATGTGAAATCCTGATCCTTGCCTCCGACAATTGCAGGCACATTCTTAAGATCTTCAGGACATACCCAGTCAAGAGTGATATTAGAAAACGGCGCCTGTGTTCCCCATCTTGAAGGAGTGTTGACACCATATACAAATGACTCGATGGATTTCTTCACCTCGCCGTATGTCAGATTATCCTTCTTCACGAACGGTGCAAGGTATGTATCGAATGATGAGAAGGCCTGAGCACCTGCCCATTCATTCTGCAGGATACCAAGGAAGTTGACCATCTGATTGCACAGCGTAGCAAGGTGGGATGCCGGAGAGGATGTGATCTTTCCAGGAATTCCGCCGAGTCCTTCCTGTATGAGCTGCTTGATGGACCAGCCTGCACAGTATCCTGTCAGCATGGAAAGATCATGGATGTGGATGTCACAATTGCGGTGAGCATTCGCAATCTCATCATCATAGATCTCGGAAAGCCAGTAGTTAGCCGTTATGGCACCGCTGTTTGAAAGGATGAGACCACCGACAGAATATGTCACGGTGCTGTTCTCCTTCACTCTCCAGTCATTGAGATGAAGATAGTTATCAACAATCTTCTTGTAATCAAGGACGGTTGACTTCATGTTCCTCATCTTCTCTCTCTGGCGGCGATAGAGGATGTAGCTCTTGGCAACATCGCCATAACCAGCCTCTCCGAGGACCTTCTCAACCGAGTCCTGGATATCCTCAACGGTAATCTTGCCATCCGCGATCTTGGAAGCAAAATCCGCCGTCACCTTGAGTGAGATGAAATCAATGACATTGTCATCAAAAGGCTTCTCGATTGAGTCGAAAGCCTTCTTGATTGCATTGGAAATCTTCTGGATATCAAACGCAACTGTCTTTCCGTCTCTTTTGACTACCTGATACACCTGAATTAACCTCTGTTAGCAATGAAATATCCATTTTAAACGGATATTGTGTGTAAAAAATATTTCAGATTACGGGAATCTGAAAAAACCATATCTCGTCCAGGCAGGCCAGGCTCACCAGAGATTGATGACGCCCTCCTGCTGTTCGTTAATGGTAACATGAAAAAATAAGATACACAACTAGAAACACAATAGAAAGTGTTATATAACTTTTATAACGCTATATATAGTGTTACTATCGGTCGCGCAACAATACACTTTTTATAGTCTTTCTTAGTATCTTTATATATGTTTCCATCTCTTCAGGCGAAGGAGTCGTGAACACAGGATTTATGATATCTCCTCTGTCGCTATAGCTTTGCAGGAAATAATTATCACACCCGGCACACATTTCCCCGATTTTCTCAAAATCCTCTGCAGAATGCAATTCATGGACCACCGTAGTGCGGAATTCATACGGCACATGGCCTTCCATGAGGTATGAGATGCTCTCCTTGATAAGCGACGTGAAGATGTGAGGAAGGCCTGCGGTGCGTGGATAGGAATCGAGGCTGTTCTTTATATCCATTGCAACGTAATCGGCATAACCGCCATCCACAGCTTTTTTAAGGACATCCGGACGATAGCCGTTCGTATCGAGCTTCACGGAGTATCCGATATCCTTTATACGGGCCATGTATTCAAGGAGATCCGAGTGCACGGTCGGCTCTCCACCTGTAACTACAACGCCATCAAGCATCCCCTTCCTTTTTCTCAGGTATGAGAAAATCTCCTCCTCAGCCACAACAGGCTCTGAGGAGGGATCCAGCACAAGGGATGCATTCTGACAGAATGGACAGCGGAAGTTGCATGATCCTGTGAAGAGGATTGCTGCAACTTTGCCCGGATAATCCACAAGTGTCATTTTCTGCAGTCCGTGTATGATCATGATGCTAACCTTCGTATGCTTCTTTTATAAAGGAAGGAATCA